>NZ_JBFUGW010000103.1:0-21111 GCF_056402735.1 Rhizobacter sp. P3_C12 | reverse complement strand
CTTCACCACCGTGCTCGAGGGGCTGGACGCCGCGGTGTCGGTGCTGTCGGTGCAGCAGGGCGAGCTGCTGTTCGCGAACCGCTCGTACCGCCTGTGGTTCGGTGCCGACGCGCGCGGCCACGCGCTGCTGGCCGGCGGCGACCCCGGCCTGCCGGTGATCGGCGGGCTGTCGGCGTTCGGCGACGACGGCGATTCGGTCGACAGCTTCGGCGGCCTGCCGACGCAGGAGCTGACCGAGGTCGGCTCGGACGCGCGCGAGGTCTTCATCGAGCCGCTGCAGAAGTGGTTCGACGTGCGCGCGCGCTACCTGCAGTGGACCGACGGGCGGCTCGCGCAGATGCTGATCGCGACCGACATCACCGGCCGCCGCAACGCCGAGACGCAGGCCGCGCAGCAGGCCGAGAAGGCGCAGGTCACGAGCCGGCTGGTGACGATGGGCGAGATGGCCTCGTCGGTCGCGCACGAGCTGAACCAGCCGCTGACCGCGATCACGAACTACTGCAACGGCATGGTCTCGCGCGTGAAGGGCGACGCGATCCAGAAGGACGACCTGATCGCCGCGCTCGAGAAGACCGCCCGCCAGGCCGAGCGCGCTGGCCAGATCATCCGGCGCATCCGCGCCTTCGTGAAGCGCAGCGAGCCGCAGCGCCAGCCGGCGCTCGCGCAGACCATCGTCGACGACGCGGTGGACCTTGCCAACATCGAGCTGCGCCGGCGCAACGTGACGATCCACGTCTACGTCGCGCAGCGGCTGCCGACGCTGATGGTCGACCCGATCCTGATCGAGCAGGTGGTGCTGAACCTGCTGAAGAACGCCGCCGAGGCGATCGACTCGGCCGGGCTGCCGCAGGCGCGCCGCACCATCGAGCTGCGCGTGGTGCCGCGCCACACGCCCGAAGAAGGCGGCGTGATCGAGTTCAGCGTCACCGACAGCGGCCCGGGGCTGAAGGAGGAAGTGATCGGCCGGCTCTACGAGGCCTTCTTCTCGACCAAGGCGGAAGGCCTGGGCATCGGGTTGTCCCTGTGCCGCTCGATCATCGAGAGCCACCGCGGCCGTATCCGGGCACAGAACCTCTACAATGGCGACCTCGCCGTCGGGTGCCGCTTCAGCTTCACGCTGCCTGTGGAAACCGCCAAATCTGCCGGCCTGGAGCCGGCGCTGCCATGAGACTGCATCGATGAGCTTGATTCCGAAAAAGGGCACGGTCTATGTGGTCGACGACGACGAAGCCGTGCGCGACTCGCTGCAATGGTTGCTCGAGGGCAAGGACTACCGCGTCAAGTGCTTCGATTCGTCGGAGTCGTTCCTGTCGCGCTTCGATCCGCGCGAGGTCGCCTGCCTGATCGCCGACATCCGCATGGACGGCATGAGCGGGCTGGAGCTGCAGGACCGCCTGCTCGAGCGCAAGTCGCCGCTGCCGGTCGTCTTCATCACCGGCCACGGCGACGTGCCGATGGCCGTCACGACGATGAAGAAGGGCGCGATGGACTTCATCGAGAAACCCTTCAAGGAAGAAGAGCTGCTCGGCCTCGTCGAGCGCATGCTCGACCAGGCCCGCAGCGCGTTCTCGCACCACCAGGAAGCCGCCAGCCGCGATGCATTGCTGTCGCGCCTGACGACCCGCGAGGCGCAGGTGCTCGAGCGCATCGTCGCCGGCCGGCTCAACAAGCAGATCGCCGACGACCTCGGCATCAGCATCAAGACGGTCGAGGCGCACCGCGCCAACATCATGGAGAAGCTGAACGCCAACACCGTCGCCGATCTCCTGAAGATCGCCCTGGGCGCCCAAGCCAAGGCCTGACGCAATCCCATCCCGAAGGCCGCTGACCCCAGCGGCCTTTTTCGTTTCTGGAGCCCGACAGCCATGACCGCACAACTCATCGACGGCAACGCCCTCGCCAAACGGGTCCGCGCCGAGGTCGCGCAACGCGCCGCCGCCCTCACCGCCCGCGGCCGCCGGCCGGGCCTGGCGGTGATCCTGGTCGGCGACGACCCGGCCTCGCAGGTCTACGTGAAGCACAAGGTCGCCGACTGCGAATCGAGCGGCGTGCACTCGGTGCTCGAGAAGTACGACGCGCAGCTGCCTGAGGCCGAGCTGCTCGCGCGCATCGCCGCGCTGAACGCCGATGCGGCCATCCACGGCATCCTGGTGCAGATGCCGCTGCCGAAGCACATCGACCCGCAGAAGGTCATCGAGGCGATCTCGCCGCTGAAGGACGTCGACGGCTTCCACGTGCAGAGCGCCGGCGCGCTGATGGTCGGCCGCCCCGGCTTCCTGCCGTGCACGCCGTACGGCTGCATGAAGCTGATCGCCACCACCGGGATCGACCTGCGCGGCAAGCACGCGGTCGTGATCGGGCGCAGCAACACCGTCGGCAAGCCGATGGCCCTGCTGCTCTTGCAGGCCAACGCCACCGTCACCATCTGCCACAGCGGGACGCGCGACATCGGCCTTCACACGCGCCAGGCCGATGTGGTCGTCGCGGCGGTCGGCAAGCGCAATGTGCTCACCGCCGACATGGTCAAGCCGGGCGCGGTGGTGATCGACGTGGGCATGAACCGCAAGGACGACGGCAAGCTGGCCGGCGACGTGGACTTCGACGGCGTCTCTCAGGTGGCCGGCTGGATCACGCCGGTGCCGGGTGGCGTCGGACCCATGACCCGTGCGATGCTCCTGGTCAACACGCTGGAGGCCGCGGAGCGGTTCGCGCAGGGCTGAGCCTCACACGCGTCATTTCGAAAGGGAGAGAACAATGAACGAGATCAATCCGCTGCTGGTTCCCGATGCACTGCTCGACTTCTCGGCGATCCGCGCCGCGCACGTCGCGCCGGCGATGGCGCAATTGCTGACCGAGGCCGAGGAGGCGCTCGAGAAGGTCACCAGCGACGCGGTGCCGGCCGACTACGACGCGATGTCGGCGGTGCTCGATGTCGCCACCGAACGCCTGGGCCGCTCCTGGGGCGCGGTGCACCACCTGACCGCCGTCGCCGACACGCCCGAGCTGCGCGCCGCCTACAACGAGCAGCTGCCGGCCGTCACCGAATTCCACACGCGGCTGGGTGCCGATGAACGCCTGTACGCAAAGTACAAGCTGATCGCCGGCAGCCCGGCCGCCGCCGCGCTCAGCGCGCCGCGCCGCCAGGCGCTGTCGAACGCGATGCGCGATTTCGTGCTGTCCGGTGYCGAGCTGAAGGGCGCCGACCGCGAGCGCTATGCGCAGATCCAGGACCGCCTGGCCGCGCTGTCGCAGACCTACTCCGAGCACGTGCTCGACGCGACCGACAGCTTCGCGCTGTACGTCGACGCGGCCGAGCTGGCCGACGTGCCGGCCGACGTGATCGCCGCGTCGCGCGCCACCGCCGAGGCCGAAGGCAAGCCGGGCCACAAGATCACGCTGCACTTCCCGAGCTACTTCCCGGTGATGCAGTACGGCAGCAACCGCGCGCTGCGCGAGAAGCTGTACGTCGCCTACGTGACCCGCGCCAGCGAGACCGGCCCCGCCGCGCTCGACAACAGCGCGGTGATGCGCGAGCTGCTCGACCTGCGCCAGGAAGAGGCCCGCCTGCTCGGCTACGCGAGCTTCGCCGAGGTGTCGCTGGTGCCGAAGATGGCCGATTCGCCGCAGCAGGTGACCGGCTTCCTGCGCGACCTGGCGCAGCGCGCCCGCCCCTACGCCGAGCGCGACCTGGCCGAGCTGCGGGCCTTCGCCCGCGACGAGCTGGGCCTGCCCGACCTGCAGGCCTGGGATTTCCCGTACGCCAGCGAGAAGCTGAAGGAAAGCCGCTACGCGTTCAGCGACCAGGAGGTCAAGCCGTACTTCACCGAGACCAAGGTGCTCGACGGGCTGTTCCGCATCATCGAGACGCTGTTCGAGGTCAGCATCCGCTCCGACAGCGCGCCGGTCTGGAACGAGGGCGTGCGCTTCTTCCGCATTGAGCGCCAGGGCGAGCTGGTCGGCCAGTTCTACCTCGACCCGTATGCCCGCCCCGGCAAGCGGCCCGGTGCCTGGATGGACGACGTCTGCGGCCGCTGGGCGCGCCCGGACGGCCGCACGCAGACGCCGGTGGCGCACCTGGTGTGCAACTTCGCGTCGCCGGTCGAGGTCGACGGCAAGCGCCGCCCGGCGCTGCTGACGCACGACGACGTGACGACGCTGTTCCACGAGTTCGGGCACGGCCTGCACCACATGCTGACGCAGGTGAACGATGTCGGCGTGGCCGGCATCTCCGGCGTCGAGTGGGACGCGGTCGAACTGCCGAGCCAGTTCATGGAGAACTTCTGCTGGGAGTGGGACGTGCTGAAGCGGCTGACCGCCCACGTCGACACCGGCGAGCCGCTCCCGCGCGCGCTGTTCGACAAGATGCTGGCCGCGAAGAACTTCCAGAGTGGGCTGCAGACGCTGCGCCAGATCGAGTTCTCGCTGTTCGACATGCGCCTGCATGCCGAGCCGGGCTCGCAGGCCGACATCCAGGGCCTGCTCGACGAGGTGCGCGCCGAGGTCGCGGTGCTGGTGCCGCCGCGCTTCAACCGCTTCCAGCACGGCTTCTCACACATCTTTTCCGGCGGTTACGCGGCCGGCTACTACAGCTACAAGTGGGCCGAAGTGCTGAGCGCCGACGCCTGGAGCGCCTTCGAAGAGGCCGGCGCGCTCGACATCGCCACCGGGCGGCGCTACCGCCAGGCCATCCTCGAGGCCGGCGGCAGCCGCCCGGCGATGGAGAGCTTCAAGGCGTTCCGGGGCCGCGAGCCGAAGATCGATGCCTTATTGCGACATCAAGGCATGGCCTGATGAAGTAAATTCGGGCGCAAACACATCTACATCTGCGTTGTTGGAGCCTCCCCATGACCCGATCCACTTCCCGCATATTCGCCCGCAACTTCGCTCGCACCTTCAGCCAGGCGACCCCGGTGCTGCTGGCCGCGCTGTTCACCGCGCTGCCGGCGCATGCGCTCTACAAGGTGGTCGGGCCCGACGGCAAGGTCACCTACACCGACCGGCCGGCGGTCAGCCCCGACAACAAGGTGCAGTCGGTCAACAGCAACGGCAGCGTGGCGAACGATGTCGCCCTGCCCTACGAGCTGCGCCAGGCGGCCCAACGCTATCCGGTGACGCTGTACACGACCAAGGATTGCCCGCCCTGCGACGCCGGCCGGCAGACGCTGCGCCAGCGCGGCATCCCGTTCGCCGAGAAGACGATCGCGACCAAGGAAGACGGCGAGGCGCTGCAGCGCATCACCGGCGCCCGCGACCTGCCGGCGCTGACCGTCGGTTCGCAGGTGGTGCGTGGCTACCAGCGCGACGACTGGTCGAGCTACCTCGACGCCGCGGCCTACCCGAAGGAATCGAAGCTGCCGGCCAACTTCCCGCAGGGCGGCGCGTCGCCGCTGACCACGCCGAAGCAGGCGGTGAGCGAAAACACGCCGGCGAACGATGGCACGGCACCGGCGGCCCGGCCGACGCAGTCGTCGGGCACCGGCAGCAACCCGGCCGGCATCAAGTTCTGATCCGACGGGCCTGCCAGCTGCCGGCACCGACGGCCAGGCCCATCATCCAGAACAGCGACGCGGCCCCCAGCGCCGCGCCGAACACGCCGAACAGCAGCGGCATCACGGTGCTGGACCCGTTCAGCGCCATCGAGCGGAACGCGATCGCCTCGCCGTGCCGCTCGTGCGGCGTGATGTGATGCAGCGTCGACATCACCATCGGCTGCACCGCGCCGAGCGCCAGGCCGAGCAGCGACGCGCAGCAGGCCATCAGCCAGGCCGAGTGCACGAACGGGTAGACGCCGAAGATCACCGCCACCCACAGCATCGCGCCGGTCAGCACCTGCGATTCGCTCAGGCGGTGCGCGAGCACCGGGATCAGCAGCCGCACGCCGGCCACCGACACCGCGAACAGGCCCAGCACCAGCCCGATCGCGCCGGCGCTCATGCCGCGCTCATGCCCGAGGATGGGCACGACGAACGAATGCACGTCCCAGCTGGCGGACAGCAGCCAGTTCACCAGCAGCAGCCGGCGCAGCGCCGGCGAGCGCAGCAGGTCCCACGAGCTCTGGTTCGCGACTGCCACGCTGGGACGCGGCACGTCGGCCTCGGCCGGCACGTAGCGCGCCGACACCATCGCCGCCAGCGGCATCAGCATCAGCACCGCGAACGCGAATCGGAAGCCCATCAGGTCGATCAGCGCTCCGGCCGTCACCGGGCCGATGACGTTGGACAGCGCCGGCGCCAGCCCCAGCCAGCTGAAGACGCGGATGCGCTCGGTCGCGTCGGTGGCCATGCGGCCGGCCGTGCGCTGGATCGTGATCAGCCCGAAGTTCGCGCCGGCCCCGGTCAGGATGGCCGCGAGGCACATCGCCAGGTAGTGGCTGCTGAGCGCCGCGATGGTGCCGCCCGCCAGCGACAGCGCGACGCCCAGCCGCATCGGCACGTGGTAGCCGCGGCGGTCGGCCAGCCGCCCGGCCGGCAGCGAGAGCAGCACCGGCGCGGCGGCGAACAGCGCCATCAGCAGCCCCACCGTCCACTCTGCCTG
Organism: Rhizobacter sp. P3_C12; assembly: GCF_056402735.1. Classification (NCBI taxonomy): domain Bacteria; kingdom Pseudomonadati; phylum Pseudomonadota; class Betaproteobacteria; order Burkholderiales; family Sphaerotilaceae; genus Rhizobacter; species Rhizobacter sp. P3_C12. The sequence goes on along the minus strand of NZ_JBFUGW010000103.1, from coordinate 14,577 downwards.
GCCCTGCTTCAGCGCCTGCAGCGGGGCGGCCATCCGCACCCCGGCCATGCAGGAATGCAAGCTGATCTGGCCCAGGATCAGCGCGAGCAGGGGGCGGGAAAATTGGGTCATCGTCTAGGCGTCGCTCTCCGGCAGATCGGGGACGATGGCATCGTCGTCGCGCGGCAAAGCGAGCGGCAACAGCGCCTGCGCATGCGTCTCGGTGACCGCCTCGACCGACTTCAGCTTGCGCGCCATCACGTTGGCCCGCGTCTGTGCCTGGTCGATCGTGTTGCTGGCCTCGTCGAGCTTCTTCTTGGTCTTCGCGAGCACGTCGCCGAACTTCGCGAACTCGGTCTTCACCGCGCCCAGCACCTCCCACACTTCCACCGAGCGCTTCTCCAGCGCCAGCGTGCGGAAACCCATCTGCAGGCTGTTCAGCGTGGCCAGCAGCGTGGTCGGGCCGGCCAGCATCACGTGGTGCTCGCGCTGCAGCGATTCGAGCAGCCCCGGCCGGCGCAGTGCCTCGGCATACAACCCCTCGGTCGGCACGAACAGGATGGCGAAGTCGGTGGTGTGCGGCGGCGACACGTACTTGTCGTGGATGGACTTCGCCTCCAGCCGCAGCCGCGTCTCGATCGCCTTCGCGGCCACCTCGACCGCCACCGGATCGGCGCGGTCCTGCGCATCCAGCAATCGTTCGTAGTCTTCGCGCGGGAACTTGGCGTCGATCGGCAGCCACAGCGGCACGCCGTCGACGCGCTGGCCCGGCAGCCGGATCGCGAACTCGACCCGCGCGCCGCTGCCCGGCACCGTCTCGACGTTGACCGCGTACTGCTCCGGCGTGAACACCTGCTCCAGCAGGCCGGCCAGTTGCACCTCGCCGAAGATGCCGCGCGTCTTCACATTGGTCAGCACGCGGTTCAGCGAGCCGACATCGCGCGCCAGGTTCTGCATCTCGCCCAGGCCCTTGTGCACCTGGTCGAGCCGGTCGGCGACCAGCTTGAAGCTCTCGCCGAGGCGTTGCTCGAGCGTGGCATGCAGCTTCTCGTCGACGGTGGCCCGCATCTGCTCGAGCTTCTTCTCGTTGTCGGCCTGGATCGCCGACAGCTTCTGCTCGACCGCGCCGCGCATCTCGGTGAGGCGCTGGTCGTTCGATTGCGACAGCGAGCGCAGCTGGTCGCCCAGCGTGTCGGCGAAGCGCTTCAGCGCATTCGCCTGCTGCTCGGAAAGGCGCGCCAGCGTGGCTTCCTGTGCCTGCTGCGTGGCGGCCAGCTGGGTGCGGAAGCTGTCGATCTGCTCGTTCTGCGTGCGCGCCACGTCGCCTTGTTGCGCCAGCAGCGTCTGCTGGAAGCTCGCGAGCGTCTGGCCCAGCTCCTGGCGCGTGCCCTGGGCGCTGCGGGCGACTTCATCGCGCAATTCCCGTTCGAGGCGCTCGATGTGCGCGGCGCCCGAATCGGGCTTTCGCAGCGCGAGCCAGAGCGTCAGCAGCAGGACGAGAACGAGGAGCGCGAGCGAAATCCAGTCGAGGAGCATTTCCCCATTCTCGCAGCTGTCGCTATGCCGAGGAGCGCAGTGGGGCAGGCAGCAGCCGTTTTTCGATCGCGTCGAAACCGTATTGCACGGCCAGCGCCAGCACCGCCGCCGGCAGCGCGCCGGCCAGCATCGCCGCGCTGTCGTTGACCGCCAGGCCCGCGACGATGCGCTCGCCGAAGCCGCCGGCGCCGATGAAGGCGGCGACGGTCGCGGTGCCGACGTTGATCACCGCCGCCGTCTTGACCCCCGCCAGCAGCGTCGGCGCGGCCAGCGGCAGCTGCACATGGCGCAGCGTCTGCCGCGGCGTCAGGCCGAGCGACAGCGCCGCCTGCGCCAGCCCCACCGGCACGCCCTGCAGCCCGGCATGCGTGTTGCGCACGATCGGCAGCAGCGCATAGAGGAACAGCGCGATCAGCGCCGGCAGCAGCCCGATGCTGCCGACCACCGCGATCAGGAAGGCCAGCAGCGCGAGCGACGGCACCGTCTGCAGCACCGACACCACGCCCATCACGACACCGGCGCTGCGCGGCCAGCGCCACGCCGCCACGCCGAGCGGCACGCCGACCAGCACCGCCACCGCCAGCGAGCCGAACACCAGCAGCAGGTGCTGCCCGGCGAGCCGCGCGAAATCGGGGCCGAACAACCGCTGCATGAACGTGACCGGCTTCGAGGCTGCCGCCGCGCTGCCCGACAGGAACTGCCGTGCGACCTCGGCGAAACTCTTGCCGTCGAGCTCGACCTGGGCGTTCAGCGAGATCATCGCCGCCTCGTCGATGCGACCGGCCAGCGATTGCAGCGGCGCCGGATCGAGCGCGGCGCGCATCAGCAGCACCGCGTCGTACTTCGGGAAGAAGTTCAGGTCGTCCTTCAGCACGCGCAGCTGGTAGCGGCCGACCTTCGCGTCGGTGCTGTAGATGTCGATCAGGTCGATGCGGCGCGCCGCGACCGCGTCGTAGGCCAGGCCGTGGTCCAGGCCGGCCGGCTTGTCGTAGCCGAGCTGGTAGGCCGCCTTCAGCGCCGGCCAGCCGTCGGCACGCTCCAGGAACTCGTGCGACAGCCCCAGCCGCAACGCCGCCGCCTGCGGCTTCAGCAGGTCGGAGATGCGCTCGATGCCGAGCTGCTGCGCCTGCGATTCGAGCATCGCGAGCGCATAGGTGTCGTTGAAGCCGAGCGGCACCGCGGCCTTCAGCCCGCGCGGGGCCAGCCACGCGTTCAGCTCGTCGAGCGACGGGTTGCCCTCGCGCTTCAGCAGCTCGCGCACGATGGTGCCGGTGTATTCGGGGTAGACGTCGACCGCGCCGCTCGCCAGCGCCTGCTCCAGGATGCCGGTGTTGCCCAGGCCCTGCTTGTGCGTGGCCGCGATGCCGGCGCGCTCATAGGTCTGGCGCACGATCTCGCCGAGCACGTACGACTCGGTGAAGCGCTTGGAGCCGACGGTGACGCTGTCGGCCGCGTGCGCGCCGGCGCCACACGCCATCAGCAGGCCCGTCAGCAAGCCGGCAGCGACGGCGCGCAACGCCTTCATCCCTTCAGCGCCGCGGCGTTGATGGGGGTGGGCGGGTGGCCGGCGTTGGGCCCGAAGCCGAGCGCGGCGATCAGGTTGTCGGCCGCGAGGTTGGCCATCGCGCGCCGCGTCGCGATCGTCGCGCTCGCGATGTGCGGCGTCAGCACGACGTTGGGCACCGTCAGCAGGGCGGGGTTCAGCGCCGGCTCGCCCTCGAACACGTCGAGCCCGGCCGACGCGATGCGCCGCTCGGCCAGCGCCTGCGCGAGCGCCGCATCGTCGACGACGCCGCCGCGCGCGATGTTGGTCAGCGTCGCGCTGCGCTTCATCTRCGCGAGCTCGGCCGCGCCGATCGCATGGTGCGAGGCCGGCGAGTACGGCACCACGATCACCAGGTGGTCGGCATCGCGCAGCAGCGCCTCTTTCGAGACGTAGCTCGCGCGGCATTCGGCCTCGATGGCGGGCGCGAGCCGCGAGCGGTTGTGGTAGATCACCTTCATGCCGAAACCGAGCGCGCCGCGCTTCGCGATGCCCTGCCCGATGCGGCCCATGCCGAGGATGCCGAGCGTCGCGCCGTGCACGTCGCCGCCAGCGAACATGTCGTAGGACCACTTCTTCCAGTCGCCGCGGCGCAGGAAGTGCTCCGATTCGGCGATGCGCCGCGCCGCCGCCATCATCAGCGCGAAGCCGAAATCGGCGGTGGTCTCGGTCAGCACGTCGGGCGTGTTGGTGCACAGCACGCCGCGTGCGTTGCAGGCGTCGACGTCGATGTTGTTGTAGCCGACCGCCATGTTGCACACCGCCTTCAGCTGCGGGTTGGCATCGAGCACCTCGGCATCGAAGCGCTCGCTGCCGGTGGCGAGCACGCCCTGCTTGCCGGCCAGGTGCTGGATCAGCTCGGGCTTCTTGAAGACGCGGTCTTCCGGGTTGTCCTGCACGTCGAAGTGCGCCCGCAGGCGATCGACGATGTCGGGAAAGATGGCACGCGAGACGAGTACGGCAGGCTTCATGTCATTTCCTCTTTTTCAACAAGCAGGTCAGAACCAGATCAGGGTCATCAGCACGAACAGCGGCAGCAGCACGGCCATCGACCAGCCCATGTAGCCGAAGAAGCCGGGCATCCGGATGCCGCGGCTTTCGGCCACCGCTTTCACCATCAGGTTGGGCGCATTGCCGATGTACGAGTTGGCGCCCATGAACACCGAGCCGGCCGAGATCGCGACCAGCGTGGTGGCGTACTGCGTCATCAGCTGCTGCGCATCGCCGCCGGCGGCGTTGAAGAACACCAGGTAGGTCGGCGCATTGTCCAGAAACGACGACAGCGTGCCGGCGGCCCAGAAATACATCCCCGGCCGCGGCGTGCCATCGGGCGCGGTGACGGCCGACACGATCGCGCCGAACGGCCCGTCGACGCCGGCGCGCAGCATCGCGATGACCGGGATGATGGTCAGGAAGATGCCGGCGAACAGCTTCGCGACCTCGACGATCGGGCCGAAGCTGAACTGGTTCTGCGCGTGGGCCGAGGGCGGGGTGAGGAACCAAGAGGTTGCGGCGATCGCGAGCAGGCCGAGGTCGCGCGCGAGGCCTTGCCAGGTGATCTCGGCACCGGCCAGCGTGAACGCGACGCCCCCCTTCCAGACGCCGCTCATCAGGATCAACCCGGCCACGCCGGCCAGCAGCGCGAGGTTGACCGTGCCCTCGATGCCGAAGCCGCGCGTGTCCGGCGTCGGGTCGACGGGACGCGGCTCGTCCTGGCGGCAATACCAGCGGTCGATCACCCAGAAGATCGCGAGCAGCGTGCCCACCATGAACAGCGTGTGCGGCAGCAGGTGCACCAGCGTCCACGAGAACGCCACGCCCTGCAGGAAACCGAGGAAGAGCGGCGGATCGCCCAGCGGCGTCAGCGCGCCGGCTGCGTTCGACACGATGAAGATGAAGAACACCACGACGTGGGCCGTGTGGCGCCGGTGGTCGTTCGCGCGGATCAGCGGGCGGATCATCAGCATCGACGCGCCGGTGGTGCCCATCACGCTGGCCAGCACCGCGCCGATCGCCATCAGCGCGACGTTCAGCCCCGGGCCGCCGTGCAGGTTGCCACGCACGAAGATGCCGCCGGCGACGATGAACAGCGTGGCCAGCAGCACGATGAACGGGATGTACTCGCCGACCGCGGCATGCACCAGGCCGTGCCACGCGGCATCGAGACCGGAGCGCGCCGCCTGCGGCACGAGGTAGGCGAGCGCCCACGCAGCCACCACCTTGCCGTAGTGCCGGTGCCAGAAGCCCGGCACGGCGAGCGGCAGCAGCGCGATCGACAGCAGCAATCCTGCGAACGGCAGGCCCCACAGCGGCCCGAGCATCAGCCGAGGAAGCGCGTGAAGCCGGCCACCGGCTCGCGCTCGGTGACCAGCGTGTTCTCGACCGCGGCCGGATCGGCGACGCCGAGCGACATGCCGCACACCAGCATCTCGTCGTCGCACGCGCCCAGCTGCGGCAGGATGATGCGGTGGAACTGCGTGAAGGCCGCCTGCGGGCAGGTGTCGAGGCCGCGGGCGCGCGCGGCGACCATCACGTTCTGCAGGAACATGCCGTAGTCGAGCCAGCTGCCCTGCTGCATCACGCGGTCGATCGTGAACATCAGGCCGACCGGCGCGTCGAAGAACACGTAGTTGCGGCCGTGCTGCGCATGCATGCGCGGCTTGTCGCCCTTGGTGATGCCGAGCAGGCCGTAGAGGTCCCAGCCGACCTTGCGGCGGCGGTCGATGTAGGGCGGGCGCCATTCCACCGGGTAGTAGGCGTACTCCTCGCGGTGCTGCGCCGCGACTGCGGGGTCGTCGTAGACGGCGGTGATGTCGCGCGCCAGCGCCTGCAGCGGCTCGCCGGTCAGCACGTAGACCTTCCACGGCTGCGTGTTGGTGCCCGACGGCGCACGCGATGCGACGCGCAGGATGTCCTCGATGGTCTCGCGCGGGATCGGCGTCGGCAGGAAGGCGCGCAGCGAGCGGCGCGAGGTGATCGCTGCGTCGACGGCGGCGGTCTGCTCGGGGGTCGGCGGGGGGAGCGGGAGATTCACGGGCGCAATCCTTCAAGGGCCTGGGTCAGGACATCCGGCAACGCGGCCGGGCGGCGCGTCGCGCGGTCGACATAGACATGCACGAAATGGCCGCGTGCCGCACACAGCAGCTCGCCGGCGGCGAACAGGCCGATCTCGTAGCGCACGCTGGAGCCGCCGACGTGGGCGACGCGCAAGCCGGCATCGACCATCTGCGGGAACGCGATCGGCGCGAAGTAGTTGCAGTGGGTCTCGACCACCAGCCCGATCACCGCGCCGGCGTGGATGTCGAGCGCGCCGGCCTCGACCAGGTAGCGGTTGACCGCGGTGTCGAACAGGCTGTAGTAGACGACGTTGTTGACGTGGCCGTAGGCGTCGTTGTCCATCCAGCGCGTCGACAGGCTCGTGAAGTGCCGGTAGGCGCTGCGTGCTTCGGGTTGCGGGCGGATGGGCGGCGTGGGAGGCATCGTCATGGCGCTGCATTGTTCCATTGCTCGCGGCTGGCCAGCGCCTCGCGCAGCGTCGTGAGCTGCACCGCGACGGTGTCGGCGATCTCGCGGCCGTAGCCGCCAGCCATGCTGACCGCGACCGGAATGCGGCGCTCGCGGGTGGCAGCGAAGACACGGCGGTCGCGCTCGGCGAGGCCCGCGGCCGTGAGCTTCAGGCGGCCCAGGCGGTCGCCCTCGTGCGGATCGGCACCGGCCAGGTAGAACACCAGCCCCGGCGCGCCGTGCGCATGGCGGCGCCACAGCTCGGCCAGCGCCGCATCGAGCGCGGCCAGGTACGCGTCGTCGCGGCAGCCGTCCGGCAAGGCCACGTCGAGGTCGCTCGATTCCTTGCGGAACGGGAAGTTGCGCTCGCCGTGCAGCGACAGCGTGAACACCGTCGGGTCGTCGCGGAAGATCGATGCAGTGCCGTTGCCCTGGTGCACGTCCAGGTCGATCACCGCGATGCGCAGCAGCGTGCGGTGGTGCCGKTGCCATTCGGCCTGCATCAGCCGCGCTGCCACGGCCACGTCGTTGAAGACGCAGTAGCCGCTGCCCTTGTCGGCATAAGCGTGGTGGGTGCCGCCGGCGAGGTTCGCGGCGACGCCCTCGGTGAGGGCCGCACGCGCCGCGGCGATCGTCGCGCCGACCGAGCGGCGCGAGCGCTCGACCATGCGCGGCGTCCACGGGAAGCCGATCTCGCGCTGCTGGGCCGCGCTCAGCGTGCCTTCGGACACCGAGGTGACGTAGTCGGGCGTGTGGGCCAGCGCGAGTTCGCCGTCGGTCGCCGGGGGCGCCTCCTGCAACCGCAGCCCGGGCTCGGACTCGGCGGCCTCGCGCAGCAGGCGGTACTTCTGCATCGGAAACCGGTGCCCGGTGGGCAGCGGCAGCACGAAGTGGTCGGAGTGGAAGGCTTGCATCGAGGCGCGCATCGCCGGCGCATTGTGCCGACCGGCGCCGAAATGGGTGCGCGCCTCTAGATTGCTGCAATGCAGCAAAAACGACTTGTAATCCCTGGATCACTCCGTATACTTCTGGTCATGGTGCAGTGCAACAAAGTCACTGTGTCAGGCGCAGTCCCCTTTTCTATCTCATGGAGATTCCACATGCTGACCGCTGAACAATTGATCGCCGCCCACAAGACCAACATCGAAACGCTCTTCGGCCTGACCGGCAAGGCGTTCGAAGGCGTCGAGAAGCTCGTCGAACTGAACCTGCAGGTCGCGAAGACCGCCCTCGGCGAAGCTGCCGCGAACACCCAGGCCGCCCTGTCGGTGAAGGATGCGCAAGAGCTGCTGACGCTGCAAGCCAGCCTGCTGCAGCCGGCCGCCGAGAAGGCCGCCGCCTACGGCCGCCACCTGTACGACATCGCCGCCAGCACCAATGCCGACATCGGCAAGGTTGCCGAAGCGCAAGCCGCCGAAGCCCAGCAGAAGTTCATGACGGTGGTCGACACCGCCGTGAAGAACGCACCGGCCGGCACCGAAAACGTCGTCGCGCTGTTCAAGTCGGCCGTCGCGACCACCAGCAACGCCTACGAAAGCCTGCAGAAGGCCGCCGGCCAAGCCGCGAAGGTGGCAGAAGCCAACATCGAAGCGATCAGCGCCAGCGCCGTGAAGGCCGCTTCGGCCCCGAAGACCAAGCGCGCCGCCGCCTGATTCGGCGCGAACAAGTCGTCACGAAGACGACTTGAACTTATTGCGCGACCCTTCATCTGAGAGTGACCGCAGGCCCTGCCTGCGGTTCTCCCTGAAAGGTTGTCTCCTCGGTACCGCGCGAATTCTGATTCCAGGTACCTTCCGGCCCGGTGGCAACACCGGGCCGTTTTGTTTGGGGCGCCGATTTCTTTTTACACAGAAAAGTATTCATAAAAGATGCTATTTTGCGTCTGAGATAGATAGAATTCTGTGTAAATGAACGGCGAATGCACCATTCAACTGTTTGCCGGCGGCACATGGCATGACGCTGGTGTCGTCAGCCTGTTCGGTAGCGAGCAGTCGGGTTGGCGCGCCACCAGCTACACCGGCTATGCGGTCGACTGGGCCGTCGAGCACGCCGATGCCATCGACGCCCACGCGTTCTCGTGCAACTACCCCGTCAGCCTGCAACCTCTGCAGCTCAAACACTGGCCGGTGTTCCTGATCGACATGCTGCCGCAGGGCTTCGGCCGCGAAGAATTGCTGCGGCAACTGAAGCTGCCGACCACGATGGCCGATGCGGCCGACTGGCGCTTGCTGCTGACGGGGGCCGGCAACCCGATCGGCAACCTGCGCATCAAGGAGGCCGCAACCTGGCTGGCCGAGCGCGATTCCATCGCGCAAGGCTTCACCGATGCCGAGGTCGCCCAGCGCGGCGAGGCCTTCACCGATCACCTGGCCGCCCACGGCTTGTTCGTGGCCGGCTCATCCGGCGTGCAGGGTGAATGGCCCAAGCTTCTGCTGACGCGCGCCGACGATGGGCTGCTGTACCTGGACCACACATTGCCGGATGCCCGGGCCCGCGAGCACTTCATCGTCAAGTTCGGCCGCGGCACCGATCCCGGGCTGGCCGCCATCCTGCGTCATGAGGCGCCCTATATGGAACTGGCGCGGCGACTCGGTCTGCGGGTCCATGCGCCACTGACACTGCGAGAGCGCGCTCTCTTCATTCCCCGCTTTGACCGCCGATTGACGCCCGGCGGCGTGCTGCGCCTGGCCCAGGAAAGCATCGCCACGCTGACCGGCAAGCCGGGCTTCGGCGAGGTGCCGTCGCACGACGAGGTATGCCGCCAGCTGGTACGCCGCTGCAACGATCCGCAGGCCGAGGTGCTCGAGTACCTGCGGCGCGATGTCGCGAACCTCGCGCTCGGGAACAAGGACAACCACGCCCGCAACACTGCGGTGCAGCGTGACTTCGACGGCCAGGTCGCGCTGACGCCGCTCTACGACTTCGCGCCGATGTACCTGCACCCGGACGGCATCGCGCGCCGCATCCGCTGGGAAGGCAACGACAACGGCCGGCCGGATTGGTCGCGCGTGCTAGACACAATCTGCACCGACAGCCAGCCTCGACCCGGCGAAACACACGCGCCCTTGCGGCGCGCGCCGTTGCTGGCCGGGCTCCAGGCGATGGCACCGGTGCTCGACGAGATCGCCGGCAACGCTGCGGCATCCGGCCTGTCTCCCGAGGTCCACGCCCATTTGCGCGTCGGACTGGAATTCCAGGCCCGGCAACTCGCCGCCCTGACCTGAGCGCCGACGCGATGGACAAGCGCTATGGCAGCCTCAGCCTCTCCGAGCAGCTCATGCTGCGCAGGCAGGCCATCGACGAAGTGCTGACCCATCCCGAGTGGTCGACGCAGGAGGCGCTGCGCCACCTGAAGAAGACGATGCGACTGACCAGCGCCGAACTCGCCAGGCTGTCCGGCGTGCATTACCGGACGGTGCAGGACATCGAGCAGGGCCGCAGCGAAGGCAGCGTGCAGACGATGAACCGGCTGTTCGGCGTGCTGGGGCTGAAGCTCGGCGTCGTGCGGATCGCGCCGCCCGACGCCTGAGCCCAGCCCTCCCGGCCGCCCTCAGTGCGTCTTCGCCGCGATCCGCATCTTCAGTTCGTTGATCATCGAGAGCGCGATCTCGCGCCCGGCCTGGATCGAGCGCTTGCGCGCCGCGAAATCGGCGGACGACACGTCGGCCAGCTTCGGCCGCAGCACCACGTCGGCCTCGCGCAGCTCGAAGGCATTGATGCTGCGGCTCATGATCGCGAAGGTCTGCAGCAGCATGCGCATCGGATCGCCGGTGGCCGCACCGTCCGGCACCGCCGAGATGTCGACCGCGATCACCAGCTCGGCGCCCATCTGGCGCGCGAAGCGCACCGGCACCGGCGACACCAGCCCGCCGTCCACGTACTCGCGCGTGCCGATGCGCACCGGCTGGAACACCGCCGGCACCGCGCTCGAGGCGCGCACCGCGATGCCCGCATCGCCGCGCTGGAACAGCACCGGCGCGCCGTTGTCGAGATCGGTCGCGACGATGCCCAGCGGCATGCGCATCTGCTCGATGGTCTTGCCGCCGGTGGCCTCGCGCACGAAGCGCGCCAGCGCCTCGCCGCGGATCAGCCCACGGCCGGGAAAGGCCCAGTCGGTGATCGCCGATTCGTCCATCGAATCGGCCATCGCCGCCAGCGCCAGCCCGTTCTTGCCCGACGCGTAGAGCGTCGCGACCAGGCTGCCGGCCGAGGTGCCGACCACCAGGTCCGGCTTGATGCCGTTCTCCTCCAGCACCTGGATCACGCCGATGTGGGCAAAGCCGCGCGCTGCGCCGCCACCCAGCGCCAGCCCGATGCGCGGCGGCTTCGGCACCGGCTTGATCACGACGACCGGCGGCGCCGAGGCGGCTGAATCCGGGGGCACGACCACGACGACAGGCGGGTTGCCGGTGGGCGTGGACGCGGGATTCGAAGGCGGTAGAGGCACCGTCTGGCACCCGGCCAGCAAGACGACGGCAGCCACGGCGGCCGCACGGGCCCAGGACGAGGAAGTCAGAAAGGAAGGCATCCGGCGATTCTAGGGACGCCGGGCTATATCCCTGTGTCGAATAAACAAGCAACGAAAATGTTCTTCCAGCTTATATATGAGCGCCCGTACAGTCGCCCCTCTCGTGCTGACGGGCAACCTGCGCCGCGCGTGCGAATGACGAGGAAAATGCCGGGTCTGCCGGCGCGCCGGCACCACGTATTCCACTGACCCCAGAACCGAACTCAAGGCGATGTATCAATACACCCCGTTCGACACCCAGTTCGTCAAGCAACGCGCGGCCCAGTTCCGCGACCAGCTCCAGCGCAACCTCGCCGGCACGCTGGGCGATGACGAGTTCCGCGCGCTGCGCCTGCAGAACGGCTGGTACATCCAGCGCCATGCGCCGATGTCCCGCATCGCGGTGCCGTACGGCGAGCTGAGTGCCACGCAGCTGCGCATGCTGGCGCGCATCGCCCGCGAGTTCGACCGCGGCTACGCCCACTTCACGACCCGGCAGAACTGCCAATACAACTGGATCCCGCTGCCGAAGGCGGCCGACGTGATGGACCTGCTGGCCTCGGTCAGCATGCACGGCATCCAGACCAGCGGCAACTGCATCCGCAACATCACGAGCGACTGCTTCGCCGGCGTCGCGGCCGACGAGCTCATCGACCCCCGCCCCTACAGCGAGATCCTGCGCCAGTGGAGCACGCTGAACCCCGAGTTCGCGTTCCTGCCGCGCAAGTTCAAGATCGCCGTCAGCGGCGCGCGTGAAGACCGCGCCGCGATCGCGTGGCACGACATCGGCCTGCAGTTGCTGAAGAACGAGGCCGGCGAGATCGGCTTCAAGGTGCTGGTCGGTGGCGGCATGGGCCGCACGCCGGTCATCGGCACGGTGATCAACGAGTTCCTGCCGTGGCAGCAGATCCTCGTCTACCTCGAGGCCATCGTGCGGGTCTACAACCGCTACGGCCGCCGCGACAACATGTACAAGGCGCGCATCAAGATCCTGGTGAAGGCCGAAGGCCAGCGCTTCCTCGACGACGTGGCCGCGGAGTTCAAGAAGATCCTCGAGCTCGACAGCGACGGCACCGAGCAGATCATTCCGCAGGCCGAGTTCGACCGCGTCGCGGCGCACTTCGTGACGCCGGCCGGCGTGGCACCGATCGCCGGCAGCAAGATCGGCATCCCCGCCGACGCCCCCGCCGCCTACCAGCGCTGGCTCGAGCGCAACGTGCACCCGCACCAGCTGGCCGGCTACCGCAGCGTGACGCTCTCGCTCAAGCGCACCGGCCAGGCGCCCGGCGACGCGACCGACACGCAGATGGAGCTGGCCGCCGAGCTGGCCGAGCGCTTCAGCCAGGCCGAGCTGCGCGTCTCGCACGACCAGAACCTGGTGCTGCCGTGGGTGCGCGAGAGCGACCTGTACGTGCTCTGGCAGGCCGCGCGCGCCGCCAGCTTCGCGACGCCCAACATCGGCCTGCTGACCGACATGATCGCCTGCCCCGGCGGTGATTTCTGCGCGCTCGCCAATGCCCGCTCGATCCCGATCGCCGAGGCCATCACCGAGCGCTTCGACGACATCGACGAGCTCTACGACATCGGCGACATCGACCTGCACATCAGCGGCTGCATCAACTCCTGTGGCCACCACCACAGCGGCCACATCGGCATCCTCGGCGTCGACAAGGACGGCAGCGAGTGGTACCAGGTGACGCTCGGCGGCCTCGACGGCTCGGCGATCAGCGGCCACCAGTCGACGCCCGGCAAGGTGATCGGCCCGTCGTTCGCCGCCGACGAGGTGCCCGACGTGATCGAGGCGGTGCTCGACACCTACCGCGCACAGCGCAGCACCGCTGCCGAGCGCTTCATCGACACCGTGAACCGCATCGGGCTCGATCCGTTCAAGACCGCAGCCAACGCCCAACGCCGCAGCACCGCCAAGGCCTGACCATGAAATTCATCGACACCGCCCGCGACCCCTGGCGCACCATCACCGGAGAAGACGGCCCGATGGTCACGCTGACGCCCGCGCCGAACAGCCTGCTGACGCTCGCGCAATGGCACGGCGTGCGCAGCACCTGGCCGGCCGGCATGGCCGTCGGCGTGCAGTTCCCGAACGATGCCGACATCGAGGACCTGGCCGAGGACCTGCCGCGGCTGAGCCTGGTCGTGCTGCACTTCCCGAAGTGGGTCGACGGCCGCGCCTACAGCCAGGCCCGGCTGCTGCGCTCGCGCTACCGCTATGCCGGCGAGGTGCGCGCCACCGGCGAGGTGCTGGTCGACATGATGCCGCTGCTGCAGCGCACCGGCTTCGATGCGGTGGCGCTGCGCGCCGACCAGTCGATCGAGGTGGCCGAACGCGCGCTGAACTTCTTCCCCGGCCACTACCAGGCCGACGTCACCGAACACCGCCCGCTGTTCAAGCGCCCGGCCGGCCAGGAGACGACGAACCGCGAGTTCAACCAGGCGGGCTCGGCGATATGAGCGCCGGCACGATGAGCGCCATCACGCTGTACGCCCGCCCGACCGCCGGCTTCGACGAGCGCGTCGCGCACGCGGTGGCGGTGCTGAAGCAGGCGGCCGCCGAGCACCCGGGCCGCGTCGTGCAGGCCACGAGCCTGGGCGCCGAGGACATGGTGCTGACCGACCTGATCGCGCGCCACGGCATCGACATCGCGATCGGCACGCTCGAGACCGGCCAGCTGCACGAGGAGACGCTGGCCCTGGTGCCGCGCATCGAGCAGCGCTACGGCCTCGCCGTCGAGGTCTACCGCCCCGAGGCCGACGCGGTGATCCACTTCGTGAAGAACCACGGCGAGCGCGCGATGTACGAGAGCATCGACCTGCGCAAGGGCTGCTGCGGCATCCGCAAGCTGGAGCCGCTGTCGCGCATGCTGGCGCAGCGCAGCGCCTGGGTCACCGGCCTGCGCCGCGAGCAGTCGAACAACCGCGGCGACGTGCCGTTCAGCGAGCCCGACGACAAGGGCCGCATCAAGTTCAACCCGCTGGCCGACTGGAGCTGGAACGACGTGTGGCAGTACATCGCGTCGAACGAGGTGCCGTACAACCCGCTGCACGACCAGTTCATGCCGAGCATCGGCTGCGCGCCGTGCACCCGCGCGATCGCGGTGGGCGAGGACTTCCGCGCCGGCCGCTGGTGGTGGGAAGACGAGAAGGCGAAAGAGTGCGGATTGCACGTGCACGGGGCCGAAGAGGCCGCCGTGTCGATGATCGGAGACCGGAAATGAATGCCCCGCTGACCGTGGAACAACTGCTGCCGCAGCTCGACCACAGCCACCTCGACTGGCTCGAGGAAGAAGCCATCTTCATCCTGCGCGAGACCGTCGCCGCGTTCGAGCGCCCGGCGCTGCTGTTCTCGGGCGGCAAGGATTCGTGCGTGGTGCTGCGCCTGGCCGAGAAGGCGTTCAAATCGAAGGGCGCCGACGGCGAGTACAAGGGCCGCCTGCCGTTCCCGCTGCTGCACGTCGACACCGGCCACAACTTTCCGGAGGTGATCGAGTTC
>NZ_JBFUGW010000102.1:0-25831 GCF_056402735.1 Rhizobacter sp. P3_C12 | reverse complement strand
GGCGGTGGGCTCCAAGCTGTTCCTGTACGACCAGAAGTACCTGTGGGGGGATTTCGCGGCCGCCGCCATCCTGTCGGGGCTGCCGATCACGGTGGTGTTCATCCTCGCGCAGAAGTGGATGATCTCGGGGCTGACCGCAGGAGGTATCAAGGGATGAGCGGAACCGTTCGCCCACCACCCGCTGGTTCGGGTGTCAGCGGCGCAGTTTCATCGACGTAAAAACGGGCTGGGCCTTTTCCGCCGGGTGGGCGCGGCCCGATACCGGGCCGGGTCGAAGCTGCTGCGCTGGCTCAGCAGCGCGTCGCCATCGAGCCGCTCGGCCAGGCTGGCGATGTCGCGCGCGGTCACGCCGCTCTGTGCGAAATGCTGCTGCCAGGTGTTCACGACCTCGATGACGGCGAGCACGTCGGCCGCCGCTTCCGCAGGCAGCAGGCCGAAGGCATCGCACTGCGACATCGCGTTGTCGAGCGTCGAGTCGCGGCCCTGGGCGCCGCAGATGAACTCCTGGTAGCCCTGCCCCGAGTTCGTCGGCAGGACGTCATAGGCCGGCGCCAGTGTCAGGCGGCCCTGGGCGAAGGGGTTCATGACCAGCAGCGCGTGGTTCTTCTCGTGGTCGTCGGTGTTGTCCACCAGGATGTTGAAGACCATCCGGCGGAACAGTTCGCGCGCGTCGCGCTGGTTCGTGTCGTCCTGCGTGACGCCGATGCGGCGCAGGATTCGCGCGAGTTCGGGGTAGCCCATCTCGGGTTCGGCGCCGGAGGCGGTGGCCGCGCGGATGGCGGTGCCTGCCGAGATGCTGTGGATGCGCCGGCCCGGTGCGCGGTCGAAGCGGTGAACGGCGATCGCATTCGCGTCTGACAGGCGGATCACCTGCGTGCGGGCCACGGTGATGCCCGCGCGCAGGGCCAGCGTCATCGTCGCGTGCTCGATGAGCGGCGTGTCGACGGGTTCGTTGTTGAAGAACTTGACGACCCACTGTTCTCCGCCGATCTCGATGAGGGCCTTCGGCTTGGCGCCGCCGAGCGGGCTGCCGCCACCGGCAATGATCCTCGCCTCGAGCGCGTTGAGGGGCTCCGAGGCTTCGATCTTGGCGACCACCTCGCTGAGCTGCTGCACGTCATCGAGCCGCGGCAGCGGACCCGCGGCGCGCGGGCTGTAGGCGCTCGACGACGTGGAAACGCCGAGCGCGCCGAACCGGTCGTCACCGGCGTAGTACAGGTACTCCATCAACGACAGGCGCTGGGGCTTGTCGACGAAGCGGATGACCTTTTCTCCCCATCGATCCGGCCGCGCGTCGTCGACCGCGCCGACGGCGCGCTGCCCGTCCGTGGCCAGGCGGCCGGGGGGCAGGAACTCGTTGTCCACGAGCGGAAGGTCCTCGCTGAGCGCGAATCCATCGAGCAGCCACTCCCGCCCGTAGTGCAGCGACACGCCCTTGCCGGCGGAGACGAGCTTCAGCGCGCCGACGTGGCGCGGCGCGTCCGGGTCGCCCAGGTACCAGAGGTGCAGGTCGTCGAGGCGCATGTCTCAGTCCTTTCCCTTGGGTGCGGCGCGCAGGCGTGCCTCCGCGGACGCCTGGGCCCGGGCACGGCCCAGCTCGACGGCCTCGCGCACATCCAGTTCGATGGCGCCCTGGTCGTGTTCGGGCGCCGCCAACTGCCTCAGTTCGCCGTCGCGCTGGATGAGCCACAGCGCGGTCGCCACGATGCCGATGCCGACGGACGGGTCGCCGGCCTCGAGCCGCTGGAGGGTGGAGACGGTGATGCCCAGGCGCTGCGCCCAGGATCTCAGCGACTCCTTGCGACGCAGGCGCGCCACCGCCAGGTCGGCGCCCAGTTTTTCAATGGCGGCCGCCGTGGCGGGTGGCAACTGGAGGAGGGCGCGGGCAGTCTTGGGCATACTCATAGAACATCACAAAAGACGCTGTTTTGTCAACATCTATCATTACATCGACAAGCGGCATGGTTCGACGGCCGCAGCTTCCCTTTCATCCAAAGCTTTCACAGCCTTCTGTAAGTCCTTGCTTTTACAACCATTTTCATTCGGCAGATTTTAGGGTCAATCCTAAGTTCTTGATTTCATTGATTTTTTCTTGCACCTCTCATTGACCTTCTAGGAACCATCCGCTAGAGTGGTGCAAAGTGCACTTTGGTGGGTTTTTGTGGCGGAATTTGGCTTTCAAGGCAGCTCAGCGTTGACGCTGGATGGGAAGGGGCGGATCACCGTCCCGGCCCGCCAGCGCGATGTCCTGCTCGCCGATGCCGGGCCCCAGCTCACCTTGACCAAGCACCCGGCGGGCTGCCTGCTGGTGTTTCCGCGCCCGGTGTGGCTGGCCTTCCGCGAGCGCCTGGTGGCGCTGCCGATGTCGGCCGACGGCTGGAAGCGCATCTTTCTCGGCAGCGCGATGGATGTCGAGATCGACGCCTCGTCCCGCGTGCTGATCTCCCCCGAGCTGCGTGCCGCCGCCCGCCTGACCAAGGATGTGCTGCTGATGGGCATGGGCAGCCGGCTGGAACTGTGGGATCCGCTCGTCTACGCTGAACAGGAAGCCAAGGTCCTGCAATCCGAGATGCCGGATTCGCTCAAGGACTTCCAGGGCTAGACGCCATGAGCCGCAGTACCGAGAGCTTCCAGCACCAGACCGTCCTGCTCGACGAGGCCGTCGACGGCGTGTTCACGCGCGCCGACGGCATCTATGTCGACGGCACCTTCGGCCGCGGCGGCCACTCGCGCCTGCTGCTCGGCCGGCTCGCGCCCGGGGGAAGGCTGGTGGCGATCGATCGCGACCCGGATGCCATCGCCGCGGCAGCGTCGGGCGCAACGCGGGTCGATGACCCGCGTTTTTCCATCCACCACTCGCCTTTCGGCGGCATGTCGGAGGTGCTGGCCGAACTCGGCATCGCGCACGTCGACGGCGTGCTGCTCGACCTGGGCGTCTCGTCGCCGCAGATCGACAACCCCGAACGTGGCTTCAGCTTCCGCTTCGACGGACCGCTGGACATGCGCATGGACACGACCCGCGGCGAAAGCGCTGCGGATTTTCTGGCCCGCGCCGACGAGCGCCACATTGCAGAGGTGGTACGCGACTATGGGGAAGAACGGTTTGCTGTATCGGTTGCAAAGGCGCTTGTTGCTCGGCGCGAGGGCGGGCATCCAGTTCGCACCACCGCAGAGCTTTCCCACGTCGTGGCTGGTGCGGTCAAGACCCGCGAGCCGGGCCAGGATCCTGCAACGCGCACATTTCAAGCTCTTCGGATTTTCGTCAACGCCGAGCTTGAGGAGCTCGAACAGGGGCTGAACGCGGCCCTCAGGTTGCTGGCACCGGGCGGCAGGCTCGTCGTGATCAGCTTCCACTCGCTCGAAGACCGCATCGTGAAGAACTTCATCGCGCGCGAAAGCAAGAGCGAGTTCGACCGCCGCGCCCCGTTCGCACCCGAACGGCCGAGCCGGCTGAAGGCGATCGCCCGCGTGAAGCCGTCCGAGACCGAGGTGCGCGCCAACCCGCGCTCGCGCTCGGCCATCATGCGCATCGCCGAGCGCACCGAGGTGCCGGCATGACCCGCATCAACCTCGTGCTGCTCATCGCGCTGATCGCCAGCAGCATCTACCTGGTGCGCGTCTCGTACGACGCGCGGCGCCTCTTCGCCGAGGTCGACCGCGCCGCCACCGAAGCGCACCAGCTCGAGATCGAGCACGAGCGGCTGCTGGCCGACAAGCAATCGCAGGCGACGCCGCTGCGCGTCGAACGCGTCGCGCGCGACAAGCTCGCGATGCGCAATGCCACGCCGGCCGTCACGCAATACGTCGCGTACGCGCCCGCCGCCTCGGGAGCTGCCAGATGAGCTGGATCGACAAGATCCGCCAGCTCGGCGGCGATGCCCGGCCGAACCCGGCACGCGCCGGCGCGGTCAACGTGCGCAGCGTCATGTACTCGACCAGCCCGCTGCTCGCGTCGAAGACGCCGCCGTGGCGCTCGAAGTTCCTGGTCGGCCTGGTCGGCCTGGGCTTCTGCGTGCTGGTCGGCCGCGCCGTCTACGTGCAGATCATCGGCAACGACTTCTTCCTGAAGCAGGGCGAGATCCGCTACGCGCGCACGCTCGACCTGTCGGCCAGCCGCGGCCGCATCATCGACCGCAACGGCATGATCCTCGCGTCCAGCGTGCCGGCCCCGTCGCTGTGGGTGATCCCGAAGGAGTTCGAGGCCGACAAGAAGCAGCGCGCCCAGCTCGCGAAGCTGCTCGGCTACACGCCGGCCGAACTCGCCGGCAAGCTCGACGACAGCCCGAACTTCGTCTGGCTGCGCCGCCAGGTCGACGAGCAGGTCGCGAAGGACGCGCTCGGCCTCGGCGTCAAGGGCCTGTTCCAGGTGCGCGAGTTCAAGCGCAAGTACCCCGAGGGCGAGGCCGCGGCGCATGTCGTCGGCTTCACCAACGTCGAGGAGAACGGCCAGGAAGGCATCGAGCTCGCGTTCCAGAAGGAGCTGCAGGGCCGCAACGGCACGCGCCGCGTCGTGAAGGACCGGCTCGGCCGCGTCGTCGAGGACATCGGCGAGAGCGTCGCGCCGGTCGACGGCCGCGACATCGAGCTGTCGATCGATTCGAAGGTGCAGTTCTACGCCTACCAGCGCATCCGCGACGCGGTCAACGAGAACAAGGCCAAGGCCGGCAGCGTCGTCGTGCTCGACGCGCAGACCGGCGAGGTGCTGGCGCTGTCGAACTTCCCGAGCTACGCGCCGGGYGACCGCAAGAACCTCTCCGGCGCGCAGCTGCGCAACCGCGCGCTGACCGACACCTTCGAGCCCGGCTCGACGATGAAGCCGTTCATCGCCGCCTGGGCGCTCGAGACCGGCCGCGTGACGCCCGACACCGTGCTGCAGACCTCCCCCGGCCGCCTGAACTTCGCCGGCTCGGTGATCACCGATTCGCATGCTCACGGCGACCTGACGGTGTCGCAGACGATCCAGAAATCGAGCAACGTCGGCGCGGTGCGCATGGCGATGCAGTTCCAGCCGCGCGAGATGTGGGAGCTGTACTCGCAGGTCGGCTTCGGCCAGAAACCGCAGATCGGCTTCCCCGGCGCGGTGACCGGCCGGCTGCGCCCGTACAAGTCGTGGCGGCCGATCGAGCAGGCGACGATGAGCTACGGCTACGGGCTGTCGGCCTCGCTGTTCCAGATCGCGCGCGCCTACACGGTGTTCGCGCACGACGGCGAGCTGATCCCGGTGTCGCTGGTGAAGAACCGGCAGGTGGATACGCCCACGCCGGCCGGCATCCGCGTGATCTCGCCGAAGGTCGCGAAGCAGGTGCGCGAGATGATGCACCTCGTCACGCTCGAAGGCGGCACCGCCCCGAAGGCGCAGGTGCCCGGCTACTCGGTGGGCGGCAAGTCAGGCACCGCGTACAAGCAGGAAGGCAAGGGCTACGCGGAGAAGAAGTACCGCTCGTGGTTCGTCGGCCTGGCGCCGATCAGCAAGCCGCGCATCATCGTCGCGGTGATGGTCGACGAGCCCAGCAACGGCAAGTATTTCGGCGGCGACGTGGCCGCACCGGTGTTCAGTGAAGTCGTTCAACAGACCTTGCGCTCGATGGGGGAACCCCCCGACATCGAGGTGCGGCCGCAGATCGTGACTCACGCGCTGCAGGCCGAGGAAGAGAGTTTCTGATGAGCCAGGCACCCACCCTCATCCATCACGCGAGCGTCGAGTCGGCGCTCGCGTGGCTGCTTGCGCGCGGCGTGCGCGGGCTCGCGACCGACAGCCGCCGCGTGCGGCCGGGCGACGCCTTCATCGCGTGGCCGGGCTATGGCGTCGATGCACGGCAGTTCGTGCCGCAGGCGCTGGCCGCCGGCGCGGTGGCCTGCCTGGTCGAGGCCGACGGCTCCACCGCGTTCGAGCTCGATCCGCAGACGGTCTCGGCGCTGCCCGACCTGAAGGCCGCCACCGGCGAACTGGCCGGCGGCTTCTTCGGCGAACCGAGCACGCGCCTGCGCATCGTCGCGAGCACCGGCACCAACGGCAAGACCTCGACCGCCTGGTGGACGGCGCAGGCGCTGAGCCTGCTCGGTGCGCGCTGCGGCGTGATCGGCACGCTGGGCGTCGGCGAGCCGCCGACGAGTGCGGTGCCCGATGCGCAGGTGGTGTCCACCGGCCTCACGACGCCCGACCCGGTGACGCTGCAGCTCGCGTTCCGGCAGTTCGCGGACGAGGGCTTCCAGGCCTGCGCGATCGAGGCCTCGTCGATCGGTGTCGTCGAGCAGCGGCTGGCCGGCACGCATGTCGAGGTCGCGCTGTTCACGAACTTCACGCGCGACCACCTCGACTACCACGGCACGATGGACGCTTACTGGGCCGCCAAGCGCCAGCTGTTCTCGTGGCCGGGGCTGCGCGCCGCGGTGCTGAACGTCGATGACGAGCAGGGCGCCTCGCTGGTCGGCGAGCTGGCCGGCGGCGGACTCGACCTGTGGACCTACAGCGCGCGCGACGTGGCCCGGCTGCGTGCGCAGGACATCCACTACGCCGACGGCGGCCTCACGTTCACGCTGCGCGAGGGCGACGAGGCCGTCGACGTGCACAGCCGGTTGATCGGCGACTACAACGTGTCGAACCTGCTGGCCGTGATCGGCGGGCTGCGGGCGATGGGCCTCGCGCTGGCCGACATCGTCGCGGTGGTGCCCGAGCTGAGCGCGGTGCCCGGGCGCATGGAGCGCGTCGACGCCGAACCGACCCAGCCGGTGGTGGTGGTCGACTACGCGCACACGCCGGATGCGCTCGAGAAGGCGTTGTACGCGCTGCGCCCGTTCGCCCGCGAACGCGGCGGCCTGCTGTGGGTGGTGTTCGGCTGCGGCGGCAACCGCGATGCGACCAAGCGCCCGCTGATGGGCGGCATCGCCGAGCGGCTCGCCGACCGCATCGTCGTCACCAGCGACAACCCGCGCAACGAGGCGCCGGATCAGATCCTGCGCGAGATCGTCGAGGGCATGGCCAGTTCGCTGAACGCGACGGTGCTCGAAGACCGCCGCGTGGCGATCGCGCACGCGCTGCACCACGCCGGCGGGCGCGACGTGGTGCTGATCGCCGGCAAGGGCCACGAGGCCGAGCAGGAGATCGCCGGCGTCAAGCACCCGTTCTCCGACGTGCTGGAGGCGCAGGCGATGCTGGCGGTGCTCGATCCGGAGCCGGCGCCGTCCGCGCCTGCACCACTCTCGTCGCTCGACGACGGGAGCGCGCCATGATGATGACGCTCGCGCAAGCCCACGCGCTGCTGCCCGGCTCGACGCTGGTCGGCGACGGCGCGCTGCCGATCGCGCGCGTGCATTCCGACACCCGCACGCTGCAGCCGGGCGACCTGTTCGTCGCGCTGCGCGGCGAGCGCTTCGATGCGCACGACTTCCTCGCGCAGGCGCGGGCCGCCGGCGCGGTCGCGGCGATCGCCGAACGCGGCCTCGTCGCCGACGGCAGCGGCCTGCCCGGCCTGCAGGTGGCCGACAGCAAGGCCGCGCTCGGCCAGCTGGCCGCCGCGTGGCGCGCGCACTGCGCGCTGCCGCTGATCGCGGTGACCGGCAGCAACGGCAAGACCACCGTCACGCAGATGCTGGCGTCGGTGCTGCGCGCCTGGCTCGGCGAGGCGGCGTTCTCGACGCAGGGCAACTTCAACAACGACATCGGCGTGCCGCTGACGCTGCTGCGCCTGCGCCAGGACGACACCTGCTGGCACCGCGCCGGCGTGGTCGAGCTCGGCATGAACCACCCGGGCGAGATCGCCACGCTGGCGGCGATGACCGCGCCGACGGTCGCGCTCGTCAACAACGCGCAGCGCGAGCACCAGGAGTTCATGGCCACCGTCGAGGCGGTGGCGCGCGAGAACGGCACGGTGATCGAGGCGCTGCCGCCGACCGGCGTCGCGGTGTTCCCGGCCGACGACGACTACGCGCCGGTCTGGCATGCGCTGGCCGCGTCGCGCCCGACGCTCACCTTCGCGCTGCAGGGCGCGGCCGACGTGACCTGCGATGCCGAATGGGTCGGCGACCACTGGTCGCTGATGCTGCACACCCCGGCCGGCTTCCAGGCGGCCGACCTGCGCATCGCCGGCCGCCACAACGTGAAGAACGCGCTGGCCGTCACCGCCTGCGCGCTGGCCGCGGGTTGCCCGCTGGAGGCGATCGTGCGGGGGCTGGCGGCGTTCGAGCCGGTCAAGGGCCGCTCGCAGCTGAAGACCGCGCGGGTGCACGGCGAGGCGGTCACGCTGGTCGACGACACCTACAACGCCAACCCCGATTCGGCGCGTGCCGCGATCGAGGTGCTGGCGCAGCTGCCCGGCCCGCGCTGGCTGCTGCTGGGCGACATGGGCGAGGTCGGCGACCAGGGCCCGGCCTTCCACCGCGAGATCGGCGCGTTCGCGCAGGCGCGCGCCATCGAATCGCTGTGGACGGCCGGCACGCTGAGCCGCCATGCGGCCGAGGCCTTCGCCGGTGCGCGCCACTTCGACGACGTGGCGGCGCTGATCGCCGCGCTGCCGGCGGCCCCGGCCTGTGCCGCGGTGCTGGTGAAGGGCTCGCGCTTCATGAAGATGGAACAGGTGGTGGCCGCGCTGCAGCGCAGCGGCGCCGAAGTACCTGGCAATGGCAATACCAGAGGATCGAACGATGCTGCTTAGTCTTGCCCAGTGGTTGCAGGGTGCCTACCCCGACCAGCTCGGGTTCCTGCGGGTGTTCCAGTACCTGACGATGCGTGCGGTGCTGGCGGCGATGACCGCGCTGCTGATCGGCCTCGCGTTCGGCCCGATGGTGATCCGTCGCCTGAGCGCGCTGAAGATCGGCCAGCCGATCCGCGAGTACGGCGTGCAGGCCCACCTGGCGAAGAGCGGCACGCCGACGATGGGCGGCGTGCTGATCCTGCTGGGCATCGGCATCTCGACGCTGCTGTGGTTCGACTGGAGCAACCGCTTCGTCTGGATCGTGATGCTGGTGACGCTCGGCTTCGGCGCGATCGGCTGGGTCGACGACTGGCGCAAGGTGGTGCACAAGAACCCCGAGGGCATGCGCTCGCGCGAGAAGTACTTCTGGCAATCGCTGATCGGGCTGGTGGCGGCGCTGTACCTCGCGTTCAGCGTGTCGGAGACCTCCAACCTGCGCGTGCTGGAGCTGTTCCTGCGCTGGGTGCAGAGCGGCTTCTCGAACGACCTGCCGCCCAAGGCCGACCTGATGGTGCCGTTCTTCAAGAGCATCAGCTACCCGCTGGGCGTGTTCGGCTTCATCATCCTGACCTACCTGGTGATCGTCGGCAGCAGCAACGCGGTGAACTTCACCGACGGGCTGGACGGCCTCGCGATCATGCCGGTCGTGATGGTCGGCTCGGCGCTGGGCGTGTTCGCCTACGTCACCGGCAGCTCGGTGTACTCGAAGTACCTGCTGTTCCCGTACATCCCGGGCTCGGGCGAGCTGCTGATCTTCTGCTCGGCGATGGCCGGCGCGGGGCTCGCGTTCCTGTGGTTCAACACGCACCCGGCGCAGGTCTTCATGGGCGATGTCGGCGCGCTGTCGCTGGGCGGCGCGCTCGGCACCATCGCGGTGATCACGCGCCAGGAGATCGTGCTCGCGATCATGGGCGGCATCTTCGTCGCCGAGGCGCTGTCGGTGATGCTGCAGGTGGCCTGGTTCAAGTTCACGAAGGCGCGCTACGGCGAGGGCCGGCGCATCTTCAAGATGGCGCCGCTGCACCACCACTTCGAGAAGTCGGGCTGGAAGGAGACGCAGGTCGTGGTGCGCTTCTGGATCATCACGATGCTGCTGTGCCTGGTCGGGCTCGCCAGCCTGAAGCTGCGGTGAACGCCCGATGAACCACCTGAAAGACCTCCACGTGCTGGTGCTCGGCCTCGGTGAATCGGGGCTCGCGATGGCGCGCTGGTGCGCCCGCTTCGGCGCGCAGGTGCAGGTGTGGGATTCGCGCGAGAACCCGCCGCACGCGGCGGCGCTGGCCGAGCACGTGCCCGGCGCGGTGTTGCTGGCCGGGCCGCTCGAGCCGGCGCAATTGCAGGGCGTGAAGCTGGTGCTGAAGAGCCCCGGCCTCGGGCCGCGCGACCCGCGCGTCGAGCCGCTGCTGAAGCTGGCGTTCGAGACCGGCGTGCTGGTGCAGGGCGAGCTCGACCTGTTCGCGCGCGCACTCGCCGACCTGAAGGCCGAGCGGGGCTACGCACCCGGCGTGATCGCGATCACCGGCACCAACGGCAAGACCACGACGACGGCGATGGCCTCGCAACTGATCGCCCGCACCGGCCGCCGCGTCGCGACCGCCGGCAACATCGGCCCGACGATGCTGCAGACGCTGGCCGAGGCGCTGGACGCCGAGCCGGCGCCACTGGTCGAGCAACTGCCGGACGAGGCGGCGCTCGAGGACGTGGCCGAGGTGCCGACGGATCCGGTCAGCGATGCGGTGATCGAGAACGCCGTCGAGGCGATCTCCGAAAGCCCGCCCGAGGCGCTGCCGGCCGAAGTGACCGGCGACGCCGTGGCGGCGGTGGAGCTCGGTCCGGAGCCGGTGCCCGAACCGGTGACCGAACCGATCGGTGACGACGTGCTCGACGCCGCGGTCGAGGAGATCGCCGCCTTGCCGCCCGAGGTGCCCGACGACGTCGAGATGCCGATGGGGGGCGGCCCGCCGCCGCACCTGATCCCGCCGCCGCCGCCCGGCCCGGTGTTCGAGTCGCTGCCCGAGGTCTGGGTGCTCGAGCTGTCCAGCTTCCAGCTCGACGGCGTGCAGGGCTTCGAGCCGGGTGCCGCGACGGTGCTGAACGTCACGCAGGACCACCTCGACTGGCATGGCGACATGAAGGCCTATGCCGGCGCGAAGGCGCGCATCTTCGGCAGGACCGCGGTGATGGTGATCAACCGCGACGATCCGGCGGTCGAGGCGATGGTGCCGGCGCCCCTTCCGGGCAAGGGCCGTTTTGCGAAGCCGATCGAGCGCCACGTCGTGCGCTTCGGGCTCGACGCGCCGAAGCGCCCCGGCGACTTCGGCCTGGTCCACGAGAACGGCATGGCCTGGCTGGTGCGCGCGATGGAAGCCGACGAGACCGCCAAACCCAAGGGCCGCGGCAAGGGCGCGGTCGAGGAGGAAGAGCTGCACATCCAGCGCCTGATGCCCGCCGACGCGCTGCGCGTGCGCGGCCGCCACAACGCGGCCAACGCGCTGGCGGCGCTCGCCCTTGCGACTGCTATCGGCTGCCCGCTCGCACCGATGCTGCACGGCCTGCGCGAGTACACCGGCGAGCCGCACCGCGTCGAGTTCGTCGCGCTGGTCGAGGGCGTCGAGGCCTACGACGACAGCAAGGGCACGAACGTCGGCGCGACGGTCGCGGCGATCAACGGGCTCGGTGCCGACAAGGCGCCCGGCCAGCTGGTGATGATCCTCGGCGGCGACGGCAAGGGCCAGGACTTCGGCCCGCTGCTCGCGCCGGTGCGCCAGCACGTGCGCGCGGTCGCGACCATCGGCCGCGATGCCGAGGCGATCGAGCAGGCGCTGCAGGGCTCGGGCATCACGGTCGAGCGCCACGAGACGCTGCAGGCCGCGACGCGCTGGGCCTTCACGCGCGCCCACGCCGGCGATGCGGTGCTGCTGAGCCCGGCCTGCGCGAGCCTGGACATGTTCCGCAACTACGCGCACCGCGCGCAGGTGTTCTGCGACGAGGTGCGGGCGATCGCCGCGGAAGGGGGCAGCGAGGCATGAGCACGGCAACGGCCCGCTCCGGATTCGACGCGCTGAAGGAGCGCGTGCTAGCGCTGTTCAAGCGCGACGGGTCGGTGCCGATCCGCGACTGGACCGGTGCGTCGGCGAACAAGCCGGTGCAGCTGCAGGGCTTCGACCAGCCGCTGGTGTGGGTGGTGGTGGCGCTGCTCGCGCTCGGCATGGTGATGGTGTATTCGGCCTCGGTCGCGCTGCCCGACAACCCGAAGTTCACGCGCTATGCGCCGACGCATTTCCTGGTGCGCCACATCCTGTCGATCGTCGTCGCGCTGGTCGCCGCGGTGGTGGTGGTGCAGCTGCCGGTCAGCCTGTGGGAGAAGTGCGCGCCGTGGCTGTTCGCCGCCTCGCTGCTGCTGCTGGTGCTGGTGCTGATCCCGCACGTCGGCAAGGGCGTCAACGGCGCGCGGCGCTGGATCCCGCTGTTCTTCACGAACTTCCAGCCGTCGGAGCTGGCCAAGCTGGCGATCGCGCTCTATGCCGCCAACTACATGGTGCGCAAGATGGAGGTGAAGGAGAACTTCTTCCGCGCGGTGATGCCGATGGCGATCTCGGTCGCGGTGGTGGGCCTGCTGCTGCTGGCCGAGCCGGACATGGGCGCCTTCATGGTGATCGCGGCGATCGCGATGGGCATCCTGTTCCTCGGCGGCGTCAACGGGCGGATGTTCTTCCTGATCACCGCGGTGCTGGTCGGCGCCTTCGTGCTGATGATCACCTTCAGCGAATGGCGGCGCGAGCGCATCTTCGCGTACCTGAACCCGTGGGACGAGAAGTACACGCTGGGCAAGGCCTACCAGCTGTCGCATTCGCTGATCGCGTTCGGGCGCGGCGAGGTGCTGGGGCAGGGCCTCGGCTCGAGCGTCGAGAAGCTGCACTACCTGCCGGAGGCGCACACCGACTTCCTGCTGGCGGTGATCGGCGAGGAGCTCGGCTTCATCGGCGTGGCCTGCGTGATCGCGGCCTTCTTCTGGCTGTCGCGCCGGGTGTTCCACATCGGCCGCCAGGCGGTCGCGCTGGATCGCGTGTTCGCGGGCCTGTTCGCGCAGGGCATCGGCATCTGGATGGGCGGGCAGGCCTTCATCAACATGGGCGTGAACCTGGGCGTGCTGCCGACCAAGGGGCTGACGCTGCCGCTGATGAGCTACGGCGGCTCGGCGATC
This sequence comes from Rhizobacter sp. P3_C12, assembly GCF_056402735.1. Classification (NCBI taxonomy): domain Bacteria; kingdom Pseudomonadati; phylum Pseudomonadota; class Betaproteobacteria; order Burkholderiales; family Sphaerotilaceae; genus Rhizobacter; species Rhizobacter sp. P3_C12. The sequence continues at coordinate 12,937 of NZ_JBFUGW010000102.1, read as the reverse complement.
CTGATGAACCTGATCGCGCTGGCGATCGTGGTGCGGGTCGACATCGAGAACCGCCAGATGATGCGCGGGGGACGGGCATGAGCGCGCGCATGAGCACGGCCTCCAGGCACCTCGTCGTGATGGCCGCCGGCACCGGCGGCCACATCATCCCGGGCCTCGCGGTCGCGCGCGAGATGCAGAGCCGCGGCTGGTCGGTCAGCTGGCTCGGCACCACGCACGGCATGGAGAACCGGCTGGTGCCGCCGAGCGGCATCCCGATGGATGCGATCACGTTCAGCGGGTTGCGCGGCAAGGGCCTGCTGCACACGCTGACCGGCGGGCTGCGCCTGCTCGGCGCGTTCTGGAGCTGCCTGCAGATCATCCGCCGCCGCCGCGCCAACGCGGTGCTCGGCATGGGCGGCTACGTCTGCTTCCCCGGCGGGCTGATGGCCTCGCTGCTGAACAAGCCGCTGATGCTGGTGAATGCCGATGCCTCGCTGCTGATGAGCAACAAGAGCCTGCTGCCGGTGGCCGATCGCATCGCGTTCGGCTTCGACGGCGCGGCGGCACAGCAGACAAAGCTCGGCGTCGTGACCGGCAACCCGGTGCGCGCCGAGATCGAGGCACTGGCGCCGCCGGCCGAGCGCTTCGCCGGCCGCAGCGGCCCGCTGCAGGTGCTGGTGGTCGGCGGCAGCCTCGGCGCGAAGGTGCTGAACGAGACCTTGCCGCAGGCGCTCGCGCTGCTGCCGGCGCAGGCGCGCCCGCGCGTCACGCACCAGACCGGCGCCGCGCAGCTCGACCTGGTGCTCGCCGCCTACGCGACGGCCGGGATCGATGCCGAGGTGCTGCCCTTCATCGACGACATGGCGGCGCGGCTGGCGGCCTGCGACGTGATCGTCTGCCGCGCCGGTGCGGTGACGGTCAGCGAGCTGTGCGCCGCTGGCGTCGCGAGCGTGCTGGTGCCGCTGGTCGTCAGCACCACCAGCCACCAGCGCGACAACGCCGAGTGGCTCGCGCAGCACGGTGCCGGCCTGCACCTGCCGCAATCCGAACTGAACCCGCAGCGCCTGGCCGACCTGTTGAAGGGCCTGACGCGCGAGGCACTGAACACGATGGCGACGAAGGCGCGAGCCCTCGCCCGACCCCACGCCGCTGCGCGCGTGGCGAATGAACTCGAAAGGCTGGTGGCATGAAGCACGCCGTCAAGCACATCCACTTTGTTGGCGTCGGTGGGGCGGGCATGAGCGGCATCGCCGAGATCCTGCACAACCTCGGCTACACCGTCTCCGGCTCCGACCAGAGTGACAGCGCCACCTCGCAACGCCTGGCGTCGCTGGGCATCCGCGTGTTCGTCGGGCACGACGYCTCGAACATCGCCGGCGCCGAGGCGGTTGTCACCTCGACCGCGGTGAAGGGCGACAACCCCGAGGTGATCGCCGCACGCAGCCGGCGCGTGCCGGTGGTGCCGCGCGCGGTGATGCTGGCCGAGCTGATGCGCCTGAAGCAGGGCATCGCGATCGCCGGTACGCACGGCAAGACGACCACCACCTCGCTGGTCACCAGCGTGCTGGCCGAGGCCGGCGTCGACCCGACCTTCGTGATCGGCGGCAAGCTGAACGCGGCCGGCGCGAACTCGCGGCTCGGCTCGGGCGACTACATCGTCGTCGAGGCCGACGAGTCGGACGCCTCGTTCCTGAACCTGCTGCCGGTGCTGTCGGTCGTCACCAACATCGACGCCGACCACATGGACACCTACGGGCACGACTTCGCGAAGCTGAAGTCGGCCTTCGTCGAGTTCCTGCACCGCATGCCGTTCTACGGCGCGGCCATCCTGTGCGGCGACGATCCGGGCGTGCGCTCGATCATCCCGATGGTGTCGCGCCCGGTCGTCACCTACGGGCTCGGCGCCGACGTGCAGGTGCGCGCGGTCGACGTGCAGGCGCTGCCGGGCGGGCAGATGCGCTTCACGGTGCAGCGCCGCAACGGCGTCGTGCTGCCGGACCTCGCGATCACGCTGAACCTGCCGGGCGAGCACAACGTGCTGAACGCGCTCGCGGCGGTGGCCGTGGCCACCGAGCTGGAGCTGCCGGATGCGCCGCTCGTCAAGGCGCTGGCCGAGTTCCGCGGCGTCGGCCGGCGCTTCCAGCGCTACGGCGACCCGGCGGCGCGCAGCGCCAACGGCGGCGGCAACTTCACGCTGATCGACGACTACGGCCACCACCCGGTCGAGATGGCCGCGGTGATCGCGGCGGCGCGCGGCGCTTTCCCCGGCCGTCGCCTGGTGATTGCGTTCCAGCCGCACCGCTACACCCGCACGCGCGATTGCTTCGAGGATTTCGTCAAGGTGATGGGCAGCGCCGATGCGGTGCTGCTGGCCGAGGTGTATGCCGCCGGCGAGGCGCCGATCGTCGCCGCCGACGGCCGCTCGCTGGCGCGCGCGCTGCGGGTCGCTGGCAAGGTCGATCCGATCTTCGTCGACGACATCGCGCAGATGCCCGAGGCGATCGCCGCGCAGGCCCGCGACGGCGATGTCGTGATCGCGATGGGCGCCGGCTCGATCGGCGCCGTGCCGGGCCAGGTGCTCGAACTGTTGAAGGAGGGCGTGTGATGTCCAGCCCGTTGAACCCGAAGACTCCCATCGATCCGAAGTCGCTCGGCAAGGTTGCCGTGCTGATGGGCGGCAGCTCTGCCGAGCGCGAGATCTCGCTGCTGTCCGGCGGCGGCGTGCTGGCCGCGCTGCAATCGCAAGGCATCGATGCACATGCCTTCGACCCGGCCGATCGCGAACTCGCCGAACTGAAGCACGAAGGCTTCGCGCGCTGCTTCATCGCGCTGCACGGCCGCCATGGCGAAGACGGCACGGTGCAGGGCGCGCTCGAACTGCTGGGCGTGCCGTACACCGGCTCCGGCGTGATGGCCTCGGCGATCGCGATGGACAAGGTGATGACCAAGCGCATCTGGCTGGCCGACGGCCTGCCGACGCCGCGCTACGTGTGGCTCGCGCCCGACCGCCAGGACCGCGCCCAGGTGCAGGCGGTGCCCGACGAGCTCGGGCTGCCGCTGATCGTGAAGCCGCCGCGCGAGGGCTCGTCGATCGGCGTCAGCAAGGTGCAGGGCTACTCCGACATGGCCGATGCGGTCGCGCTCTCGGCCAGGTACGACCCCGACGTGCTGTGCGAGGAGTTCATCGACGGTGCCGAGGTGACGTGCCCGGTGCTCGGCCGCGGCGCCGGCGCGCGGGCGCTGCCGGTGATCCGCATCGCCGCGCCCGAGGGCGCCTACGACTACCAGAACAAGTACTTCACCGACGTCGTGCAGTACCACGTGCCGAGCGGGCTCGATGCCGCGCTGGAGGCCGAGATCCAGCGCATCGTCGTGCAGGCCTACCGCACGCTCGGCTGCCGCGGCTGGGGTCGGGCCGACCTGATGATCCGCAAGCGCGACAACCAGCCCTTCCTGCTCGAGATGAACACCTCGCCGGGCATGACCTCGCATTCGCTGGTGCCGATGTCGGCCAAGGCCGCGGGCATCAGCTACGAGCAGCTGTGCGCCTACCTGCTGTCGCTGGCCACGCTCGACACCGCGAAGGCCTGACCGCACCCCAACCGCATGCGCCACACCGCCGCACTCCACCGCACACCGGCCGCCGAGCTGCCGGTGGACGTGCGCCTGCTCAACGCCAGCGCGTCGGCGCTTTTCGTGCTGGCCGCGGCGATCTTCATGGCGCTGCTGATGCTGTGGCTGTCGCGCCAGCCGGTGTTCGCGATCCGTGCGATCCGCGTCGAGGGCGACCTGGCGCGCAACAGCGTGTCGACGATCCGCGCCAATGCGTTGCCGCAGCTGGCCGGCAACTTCTTCACCTTCGACCTCGGGCGCGGCCAGCGCGCGTTCGAATCGGTGCCGTGGGTGCGCCACGCGATCGTGCGCCGCGTGTGGCCGAACCGGATCGCGGTGTCGCTGCAGGAGCACCGCGCCGCGGCGCTGTGGTCGCAGGACGACGGCGACAAGCTGGTCAACACCGAGGGCGAGGTGTTCGAGGCCAACCTCGGCGACGTGGAAGACGACCGGCTGCCGACGCTGGCCGGCCCGGACGGCAGCTYGGGCCAGGTGCTCGCGATGTACCGCCGGCTCGCGCCGCTGTTCGCGCGGCAGGAGCTCGAGATGGACGCGTTGTCGCTGAGCGGGCGCGGCTCGTGGCGTGCGGAGTTCGACAGCGGCGCCGAGGTCGAACTGGGCCGCGGCACCGATCAGGAGATGCAGGCGCGCGTCGAGCGATTCCTCGGCACGCTGCCGCAGGTGATCGCGCGCTACCAGCGGCCGCTGGTCTACGCCGACCTGCGCCACAACGAAGGCTATGCGGTGCGGCTCAAGGGCATCACCACGACGCTGGAGGCTGCGGCCCCCGGCAGACGGAAATGAGAGGGTGACACGGAACATGGCCAAGGAATACAAGGACCTGGTGGTCGGCCTCGACATCGGCACCGCGAAGGTGATGGCGGTGGTGGCCGAGGTGCTGCCCGACGGCGAGCTGCGCGTCGCCGGGCTCGGCATCGCCTCGGCCCACGGCCTGAAGCGCGGCGTGGTGGTCAACATCGACGCGACGGTGCAGAGCATCCAGCAGGCGCTGAAGGAGGCCGAGATGATGGCCGACTGCAAGATCACGCGCGTCTACACCGGCATCACCGGCAGCCACATCCGCGGCCAGAACTCCACCGGCATGGTGATCGTGCGCGACAAGGAGGTGACGCCGGTCGACGTGGCGCGCGTGGTGGAGACCGCGAAGGCGATCAACATCCCGAACGACCAGCGGTTGCTGCTGGTCGAGCCGCAGGAGTTCGTGATCGACGGCCACGAGGTCAAGGAGCCGATCGGCATGAGCGGCGGCCGCCTCGAGGTGAAGGTGCACATCGTGACCGGCGCGCAGAGCGCGGCCGAGAACATCGTGAAGTGCGTGCGGCGCTGCGGGCTGGAGGTGGACCAGCTGGTGCTGAACCCGAGCGCGTCCAGCCATGCGGTGCTGACCGAGGACGAGAAGGACCTGGGCGTGGCGCTGGTCGACATCGGCGCCGGCACCACGGATGTGGCGATCTTCACCGACGGCGCGATCCGCCACACCGCGGTGATCCCGATCGCCGGCGACCTGATCACCAGCGACATCGCGATGGCGCTGCGCACGCCGACCAAGGATGCCGAGGAGATCAAGGTCGAGTACGGCGTCGCCAAGCAGCTGCTGGCCGACCCGAGCGAGAACCTGGAGGTGCCGGGCCTGGGCGACCGGCCGCCGCGCATGCTGAGCCGCCAGGCGCTGGCCGGCGTGATCGAGCCGCGCGTCGAAGAGATCTTCTCGCTGGTGCACCAGGTGATCCGCGAGAGCGGCTACGAGGAGCTGCTGTCCAGCGGCATCGTGCTGACCGGCGGCGCGGCGGTGATGCCGGGCATGGTCGAGCTCGGCGAGGACATCTTCCTGAAGCCGGTGAGGAAGGGCATTCCCACGTACCACGGCTCGCTGCACGACATGGTGGCGAACCCCCGCTCGGCCACCGTGATGGGCCTGCTCGAGGAGGCACGGCTCGGCCGTGCGCGCGGCATCAAGGCCGCGCAGCAGGCCGGCTCGGTGAAGACGCTTTTCGGTCGCGCCAAGGACTGGTTCCTCGGCAACTTCTGACACACCACGGAGACAACGCATGAAGACAAGCACTCACGCATGCCTCGGCCTCGCGCTCGGTGGCAGCAGGCATCCCCCATGAAGAACAACAACACACCAGACGAGGACTCATCAGAGTCCCACCCCAGAACGGCAACTGCAACAAGGATTGGAGAACACCATGGCCATTGAAATGATCGAAGACTTCGACCTGGGCACGCAGATCAAGGTGATCGGCGTCGGCGGCGGCGGCGGCAACGCGGTCGACCACATGATCTCGCGCGGCGTGCAAGGCGTGGAATTCGTCTGCGCGAACACCGACGCGCAGGCGCTGAACCGCTCGACGGCGCACCACCTGATCCAGCTCGGCAGCACCGGGCTCGGCGCCGGCGCGAAGCCGGAGGCCGGCCGCGCCGCGGCGGAAGAAGCGGTCGACCGCATCCGCGACTCGATCAAGGGCGCGAACATGCTCTTCATCACCGCCGGCATGGGCGGCGGCACCGGCACCGGCGCCGCGCCGGTGATCGCGCGCATCGCGAAGGAGATGGGCATCCTGACGGTCGGCGTGGTCACCAAGCCGTTCGACTTCGAAGGCAACCGCCGGATGAAGGCGGCCGACGCGGGCCTGGCCGAGCTGGAAGCCAACGTCGATTCGCTGATCGTGATCCTGAACGACAAGCTGCTCGACGTGCTCGGCGACGACGTGACGCAGGACGAGGCCTTCGCGCATGCCAACGACGTGCTGAAGAACGCCGTCGGCGGCATCAGCGACATCATCCACATCCCGGGCCTCGTCAACGTCGACTTCGAGGACGTGAAGACGGTGATGAGCGAGCCGGGCAAGGCGATGATGGGCACGGCCACGGCCAGCGGCCCGGACCGCGCGCACAAGGCGGCCGATGCGGCGGTGGCCTGCCCGCTGCTGGAGGGCATCGACCTGTCCGGCGCGCGCGGCGTGCTGGTGCTGATCGCTGCCGGCAAGGGCAGCTTCAAGCTGAGCGAGAGCCGCAACGCGATGAACACCATCCGCCGCTACGCCGCGGACGATGCACACGTGATCTACGGCACCGCCTACGACGAGAGCCTGGGCGACCAGCTGCGCGTCACGGTGATCGCCACCGGCCTGAGCCCGGCCAAGCGCGTCGCCGCGCCGATCAGCGTGGTCCACACGCAGGTCGCGCAGCGCACCGGCACCGACAACATCCCGGTGCTGACGCAGCCGGTCAACCCGCCGGGCGGCGGCGCGCACGACTACAGCAGCCTGAGCGTGCCGAGCGTCTGGCGCAACGGCCGCACGGCCGCGGCGAAGGTGGATGCGCTGGCGAGCAACGGGATGGATGAAATTGAAATCCCTGCGTTCCTGCGCAAGCAAGCCGATTGAGGTTGGTGCTCGCTATCAAGGCGTTAGGGCGATCCAAGCGTGCTTGGGTCGCCCACTGAATAGAATCCGCGGATGCTTGCCCAACGCACCCTCAAGTCCCTGACGCGCGCCGTCGGCGTCGGCGTGCACGGCGGCCAGCGCGTCGAGCTGACGTTGCGGCCGGCGCCGCCCGACACCGGCATCGTGTTCCGCCGGATCGACCTGCCGACGCCGGTCGACATCCCGGTGGCGGTGCTGTCGATCTCCGAGGCGCGCATGGCGACCACGCTGTCGCTGAACGGCGACCCGGGCGCGCCGAAGGTCAACACCATCGAGCACCTGCTGTCGGCCTGCGCCGGGCTCGGCATCGACAACCTGCGCGTCGACATCACGGCCGAAGAGGTGCCGATCCTCGACGGCTCGGCTGCATCGTTCGTGTTCCTGCTGCAGTCGGCCGGCATCGAGCTGCAGGATGCGCCGAAGCGCTTCATGCGCATCCTGAAGCCGGTCGAGGTGCGCGAGGGCGAGGGGCCGAAACTGAAGTGGGTGCGGCTCGAGCCGTACAGCGGCTACCGGCTCACGTTCGAAATCGACTTCGACCACCCGGCGGTCAACCAGACCGGCCAGCGCGTGGTGTTCGACATGGGCTCGGGCCACTACAAGCGCGACATCGCGCGCGCCCGCACCTTCGGCTTCACGAAGGATGTCGAGATGATGCGTTCGCGCGGGCTGGGCCTGGGCGGCAGCATGGACAACGTGATCGTCGTCGACGACTACCGCGTGCTGAACTCCGACGGGTTGCGCTACGACGACGAGTTCGTCAAGCACAAGATCCTCGACGCGATCGGCGACATGCAGGTGGCCGGCCATCCGCTGATCGGCGCGTACACCGCGTACAAGTCGGGCCATGCGCTGAACAACAAGCTGCTGCGCGCGGTGCTGGCCGATGCGTCGAGCTACGAGATCGTCAGCTTCGAGGACGAACGCGAAGCGCCGGCGGGTCTTGCTGCGTTGGCTCCGGCGTGGTGACACCCTTCAACCTCAACTCCCCGCACCCCTGATGGCCATCTTCAGCTGGATCATGCTCGGCCTTGCGGCGCTGCTGCTGCTGGGCAGCGGCATCGCGTGGGGCATGTTCCTCGCGATGGACGACGGCGGGCCGACTGCACGAAGAAGTCGCCCCCATCCCCTCCGGCCACCCGCCCCGCCGCGCAACACCGCCCGCTCTTTTCCACCCCACGCGTCTCCGCTTGAAGGCTCAGACGGACTGCGCGGGCTCGTCGCGATGGAACGATGCCGGCAGCATGGCTTGCTCCAGCATCTCGATCGAACGGGTTTCGACGCCGCGTGCGGCGAAGAACTCGCGCCAGCCGCTGACCACGCCGAGCATCGACTCGACCATCGCCTTCGCGTCGTCGACGCCGAGCCCGAAGGCTTCGCACTGCGACAGCAGGTTGTAGAGGCTCGCCGCGCGGCCGAACCGCCCCGCCTCCAGCGCCAGGTCCCGGCGCTCCTGCGACACCATCGGCACCGGCACGATGTCATAGGCGGGCGAGAGCCGCCAGCCACCCTGCATCTGCAGCATCGCGTGGTTGCGCGGATGGTCGTCGTTGTTGGTGACCATCGCGTTGAACACCATCCGGCGGAACAGCTCGCGCCGGTCTTCGGCGCTCTTGACCGACCAGCGGCGCAGTTCGTCGGCCAGCAACGGGTATGACCAGCGCTCGCGGCCGAGGTAGCCGTCCTCCGCATCGAGCACCGTGAGACCGGACACCAGGCCGAAACGAGCGTAGGCCTGGGCCYGCGGGTTCCACGCGCGGTCGAAGCGCTCCAGCATCAGGACCTCGCTGGATCCCACCCGTTCGATCCTGGCGCCGCAGACGCGCAGGCCGGCAGCGCGGGCCAGTTCGAGCGTTGCGTATTCGATGCGCTGGGCGTTGTGCCGGTCGCCCTTCTCGGGCAGCTTGGCCAGCCAGACCCTGTGATCGTCCTCGACCGCGACCTTGGGGCGTGCACCGCCCATGCTCGTGCCGGGCTCCAGCGCTTCCAGCACCTCGTGCGGCAATCGGCCGTCGGCCTCCAGCGCCTGGGCCGCCTCGATGAGGGCCTGGAGTTGGTGCGTGCGGTTGAAGGGGCGCCGCGGTGCCGGAGGCTGAACCGTGAGGCCGAAGCTCAGGTTGCCCGCGCCATCGTCGGGACCGTTGAGCAGGTACGCCATCTCCGGGATGGATGCCTCGGGCTGCGCCAGCTTCGCCTGGATGACGCGCCGGCCCCACGCATCCGGGCTCGCGTCGCGGACGGCGCCGGGAAGGCCCTTGAGCTTGGTGAAGCGCCGCGGCCTCGTGGTCAGCGGAAGGTGGAACGGGTCCAGCGGGACCACGTCGCTGCGCTCCAGGTAGCGCCTGCCGTAGGTGAACGTTCCCTCGTGCGCACCCGCGCCGACGCTGCGCACCTTGAGCGATGCACAGGGCACTGTTTCCAGCGTACCGGGCAACTGGATGTAGACGTAGCAGGACTGCTCGCCGGTGGCCATGGGTGATCAGAAGTCGTTGTCGCCGGCGGCCGGCTGGCGTGCGCGCCGGGGCCGGCGCGCTGCCTCGAGGATCTTGCCGTGCTCGTCAGCATCTGGATCGGCCAGCGCCGTCGTGGTGCCCATCAGCCCCAGCTTCCACAGCACCGAGAAGACCGTGCCGATGGTCGCGCCTGGATGGCCCGTCTCAAGAGCATAGAGCGTCTTGCGGGTGATGCCGCAGGCCTGCGCCAGTTCGTCCTGGCTCATGCGCCGGCGAATGCGGGCCAGGCGGATGTTCTGCCCCAGTTGCGCTACCGCGGTGCTGACTTCAAGCGGCGTCGCGTTGATGACGGCCATTCTGCTACCCAATAAATCACTTATTGGGTAGCAGATTACTCATATGAAAGATGATCGTCAAGCAGCCTTGGCAGTCGCCAGCCGGCGCGGCTTGTCCATCTGCGCCGACACCAGCACCACCCCGAGCGCCAGCACCGCGACGCCGGCACCCAGCCAGCACAGGTCGGTGAGCGGCCGGTCGGCGGCGATCAGCAGGCCGCCGAGCCAGGCGCCGCCGGCGTTGCCGAGGTTGAAGGCGCCCTGGTTCAGCGTCGAGGCGAGGTTGGGCGCGCCGACCGCGGTGTCGAGCACCCGCACCTGCGCGGCCGGGCCGATCGCGAACGAGACGATGCCCCAGACGAACAGCGTCACCATCGCCGGCAGCGCGAAGGGGGCGGTCCACGAGAAGGTCAACTGCACCAGCGCGATGCAGGCGAACAGGCCGGCCATCGCCGGCATCAGCCGCCAGTCGGCCAGCCGCCCGCCGAGCAGGCCGCCCACCGTGATGCCGCCGCCGAACAGCATCAGCGCCCAGCTGATCTGGTCGGGCGAGAAGCCGGTGACGTCGCGCAGGATGTAGGCGATGTAGGTCAGCACGGTGAACATGCTGACCGAGGCCAGCGTGCTGATCAGCAACGAACACTGCACCTGGAAGCGGGCGATCGCGCGGAACTCGCGCAGGATGCTGCCCTCCTGCGCGGGCAGCGCCGACGGCAGCCAGCGCCACAGCGCGGTGATGGCGACCAGCCCGATGCCGGTGACCGCCCAGAACGTCGAGCGCCAGCCGGCCGCATGGCCGAGCGCGGTGCCCAGCGGCACGCCGAGGATGTTGGCCACCGTGAGGCCGGTGAACACCAGCGAGACGGCCTGCGCCCGCTTCTCGTGCGGCACGAGCCCGGCCGCGACGACCGCGCCGATGCCGAAGAAGGCGGCATGGCAGAACGCGGTGACGACGCGCGCGACCATCAGGAACTCGTAGTTCGGCGCGATCGCGCACAGCGCGTTGCCGAGGATGAACAAGCCCATCAGCGAGACCAGCGCCCGCTTGCGGTGCCACTTGGCGGTGAGGATCGCGAGGATCGGCGCGCCGATCGTCACGCCGAACGCATAGCCGGAGACCAGCATGCCGGCCACCGGCGCGGTGACGCCGAAGTCGCGGGCGACATCCGGCAGCAATCCCATGATCACGAATTCGGTGGTGCCGATGCCGAATGCGGCGGCGGCCAGGGCGAGCAAGGGAAGGTTCACGGGGTGGGGGAGGACAGGCGGACGAAGCCCCGAACTCTACGTGGAAACCCGAAAGTCCGTTCGCGCCGGGGATGCCTGGATGCCGGCCGACCTGTGCGGAATTGCAGCCGCAGCGCAGGGAGGCGGGCCATCCGTCTGGCCTTCGCCTGGAATTGCTGCACTGCGATCTGACACACAGCTTGCGCTCCCACACGGGGGCGTGAACCAGGGAGGGAATCCCCAAGAAGGAATTCCCGATGAGTCGAGAACGATTTGATGCATTGATGGCCCGCCTGGCCCATCAGTTGGAGCTGGAGGATCTGCCCGATCTGCTGCATCGCGGGCTGCTGAACGTCGCCGGCATCGATGTGCTGCTTGGGTGCGGTGATGACGGCGAACTCCGGCTGGTGGTGGACATGGGGCCGCTGCCCGACGGAGGCAGCGTGGCATCGCTTCGCCGCCTGCTCGAACTCAACCTGCGGCGTGCCGAGGATGCGCCGTTGACGTTGGCGCTGCACCCGCAGAGCGGTCACGTGATCGGTATCGCGCTCCTTGCTGTCGATGCGCTCGAAGGCGAGGACGACCTGCTGCGGCTGCTGACGCTGCGCATGCCCTCCTGGTTCGATGCCGTGCAGAGTGAACTGGACGGGCTGGATGACGGGCCGCGCGCGGCGGCGCCCATCGGCTTCGACTTCRCCGGCGGGGTCTCACGATGAAGCCCATGGACACCGCGCCCCCTCAGAAGCGGCAGATCGGAGGCAACTCCAGACAAGAGGTGCCTCCGGGATCGAATGCATCGGTCCCGCCTCATTCACCGGGCTTGGGTGTGTCCTCCTATGCAGAGTTCATCTCTGCCTATGCCCAAGGAGAAGGGCGCTCGCTAACGTCGCGATTGCCGGAGCCCGACTGGGATGCGATCTGCGAAATGCTGTTCCCTGCGCGTGAAGCTGAATTCACATGGGGGAATACGCAGTTCTTCCAAGGCTTCGCCGATCATCTGGAGCTGATGTCGGTACTGCTGACCGAACTCGCGCCGCTGTTCGCGCGACAGGCGCGCCGGCTGGTCAAGAAGGGATTGCTCAAGCCGAACGGGAGCGACGGGCAGTTCGCGATCGCCATGACGATGTTGGGCGGAAAGGAGCAACCGGTGAAGGGCCACCGGGAGCAGCGACTGGAGGACCTGAAAGCTCACGGCAGCCGGGCCAGGAAGGTCTTTCAGCGCCTGGCCGGCAAGCGCCGGACGGGCCATGAGCCGCACAAGCCGGGCGAGGTGCAGACGACGGCTCGGCATGCCAGGAACTATGTGGGCGGCGTCGTGTCCAGTGCGCTGAAGGAGGCCGGAAGCCTCGCGCCCGACGGGGTGTCCGACGCCATGCCGTACCTGCAGGGTGCCGGTGATCTCCTGAGTCCGTTGACGCTCGGCTACCACGGCGTGAACATGTACGGCGTGCTGCTGAAGAAGCTCACGGCGAGCGAGAAGGCGAAGCTGGGACTCGTGATGAAGTTCATGGCTGCCGAGCAGGCTCAGCGCGCGTTGCTTGCCGGGACCTTGCCGGTGATCGCGTCGAGTTTGTCCGCCATCGAATTCTGGGCGACCCTGTCCGCGTGGCCTGACGCCGCTGCCGTCGTAAGCAAGGTCGTGCGAAGGTTCGACAACAGGCGCCAGCGCGGGACGGAGGTGCCGACGGACATGCGTTCGCCGGGCTGGATGCTGAAGGCGAAGAACGCAAAGACCGTGGCGGACGACAAGCAGGCGACGGTGGGCCTTCCCCGCGACCTGCTTCCCGATGTCGCGATGGCGAATGTCGCCAGAGGGGCGTTCGAAGTTTCCGGGCATGCAAGCCTGAGCGGCTTTCTTTCGGGCTTCGGTGCCTTGGCC
>NZ_JBFUGW010000101.1:0-21335 GCF_056402735.1 Rhizobacter sp. P3_C12 | reverse complement strand
GGTGAAGGGCGAGGACGTGAAGCTGTCGGGATTCGGTAATTTCAACATCCGGCGCAAGGCGCCCCGGCCGGGGCGCAACCCCCGGACCGGGGAATCGATACCGATCAAGGCCAGGAATGTTGTAACTTTTCACGCCAGTCACAAACTGAAGGGAGTTGTGCAGGGCGACATACCGGCGGGTGACGACTTCGAGTAAAGTCTTAGCTTTCTCTCTCGAACTCCTTGATTTCAATGGAGAAAGCGCTTCCCGCCATCCCTGCCAAACGCTACTTCACCATTGGTGAGGTCAGCGATTTGTGCGGCGTGAAGCCGTACGTGCTGCGCTATTGGGAACAGGAGTTCACGCAGCTCAAGCCGATGAAGCGCCGCGGCAACCGGCGCTACTACCAGCACCACGAGGTGCTGCTGATCCGGCGCATCCGCGAGCTGCTGTATGAGCAGGGCTTCACGATCAGCGGGGCCCGCAACCGGCTCACCGAGCTGGTCCATTCGCGGGCTTCGTCGTCTTCGCTGGCATCGCTCGGTGCGCCGGACGGCCACGATGCAGAGCTCGATGGTGAAGCGGATGCCGAGCTCGATGCAGGCGGTCCCGATTCCGAATTGCCGCTCGATGCCGCACCCGAAGACGCGCCCATCCCTCAACCGGTGGTGATCGTCGACGAGGTGTCGCTGACGCAGATGCGCGAAGAGCTGATCTCGATCCGCCACCTGCTGGTGGCCTGACCGGAACCGCCGGATTTCCACGCTATACTGCGCGGCTTACGTCGGGGTGTAGCGCAGCCTGGTAGCGCACTTGCATGGGGTGCAAGGGGTCGCGAGTTCGAATCCCGCCACCCCGACCATAGAGATCGAAGCCATACCGGCTGGTCCCCACCAGCCAGCACGCAGAAAAGCCCACTGAGGTCTGACTTGAGGTCCAACTCAAGTTGAAGCTCAGTGGGCTTTGTGCTTTTCAGATCTCTCCGCGTGACCACCCGCGCGACCCTCCGCGCGACCGAACACCCGCTGCAGCAGCACGCCGTGTTCCCGGCGCCCCGGTGCGCCGCTCAACCCGAGCTGGCGGATCGCGCCGATGACGCGCACCGCTTCGAGCAGGCTGGAGGTCTCGATCAACCGGTAGACGCGGTGATCGCTGTCCTCGACGCCGAAGACCATCTGCACGCCGTCGGGTCGGCTGGCCACGTCGATGGTGTCGAGGGCGTTCATCAGGGCTTCGTCTTCCAGGGGATGGAGGCCATCGGTGATCAGGCGGCTGCGCATGGTGCAAGAGAGGTCGGACTGCTGAGGACGCGGACGATGTTCGGACCGAGCCGCCGCGCCTTCCATCGGCGCCTTCCGACCTTCGCGTAGGAGCAGATCCCTTTCAGCACGGGTCGCTGGCCAGCCCCCCTGCGCGGCGCGTCATCGGCTGGCCGCGGAGGCCGCCGGTGTCGCCGCCTCGGCCGCTGCCGGCGCGCTGGCCGACATCGTCGTCGGCGCCCCGTGCTGCAGCGCATCGGCCGTGCTCGCGGCCATGCCGGCCGGCAGCAGCGGCACGATCAGCAGCGCGACGATGTTGATGATCTTGATCAGCGGGTTCACCGCCGGCCCGGCCGTGTCCTTGTAGGGGTCGCCGACGGTGTCGCCGGTGACGGCCGCCTTGTGCGCGTCCGAGCCCTTGCCGCCGTGGTGGCCGTCCTCGATGTACTTCTTCGCGTTGTCCCAGGCGCCGCCGCCGGTGCACATCGAGATCGCGACGAACAGGCCGGTGACGATGGTGCCCATCAGCAGCCCGCCGAGCGCGGCCGGGCCGAGCAGCATGCCGACCGCGATCGGCACGACCACCGGCAGCAGGCTCGGGACGATCATTTCCTTGATCGCCGCGGTGGTCAGCATGTCGACGGCGCGGCCGTACTCGGGCTTGCCGCTGCCGTCCATGATCCCCTTGATGTCGCGGAACTGGCGTCGCACCTCCTCGACGACCGAACCGGCCGCGCGGCCGACGGCCTCCATCGCCATCGCGCCGAACAGGTACGGGATCAGCCCGCCGATGAACAGCCCGACGATCACGCGCGGCTCCGACAGGTCGAAGCTCACCGTCATGCCGCGCGCTGCCAGCGCGTGCGTGTAGTCGGCGAACAGCACCAGCGCGGCCAGCCCGGCCGAGCCGATCGCATAGCCCTTGGTGACGGCCTTCGTGGTGTTGCCCACGGCATCGAGCGGGTCGGTGATGTCGCGCACGCTGTCGGGCAGGCCAGCCATCTCGGCGATGCCGCCGGCGTTGTCGGTGATCGGCCCGTAGGCGTCGAGCGCGACGATGATGCCGGCCATGCTGAGCATCGAGGTCGCGGCGATCGCGATGCCGTACAGCCCCGCCAGCCCATACGACGCCAGGATCGCGATGCACACGAAGATCACCGGCCAGGCGGTCGAGCGCATCGACACGCCCAGCCCCGCGATGATGTTGGTGCCGTGGCCGGTGGTCGAGGCCTGCGCGACGTGCTGCACCGGCTTGTAGTCGGTGCCGGTGTAGTACTCGGTGATCCACACCATCGCGGCGGTCAGCGCGAGGCCGACGACGCAGGCGCCGAACAGCCGCATCTGCGTGCCCGCGCCGAGCGCGTCGTCGGGCATCGCGTACTTCGTGATGAAGAAGAAGCCGACCAGCGAGATCACGCCGGCGACGATCAGGCCCTTGTACAGCGCCGGCATGACGTTCTTCATGCCGGGTGTCGCCTTCACGACGCTGCAGCCGATGATCGACGCGAGGATCGAGAAGCCGCCCAGCACCAGCGGGTAGATCACCGCCTGCATCGGCGCCTGCGTGACCATCAGCGCGCCGAGCGCCATCGTCGCGATCAGCGTGACGGCGTAGGTCTCGAACAGGTCGGCGGCCATGCCGGCGCAGTCGCCGACGTTGTCGCCCACGTTGTCGGCGATCACCGCCGGGTTGCGGGGGTCGTCTTCGGGGATGCCGGCCTCGACCTTGCCGACCAGGTCGGCGCCGACGTCGGCGCCCTTCGTGAAGATGCCGCCGCCCAGCCGCGCGAAGATCGAGATCAGCGACGCGCCGAACGCGAAGCCGAGCAGCGGCTTCAGCACCGCCGACAGGGTCTCGGGTGCGGCCGTGCCGTTGCCGGTGATGAACAGGAAGAAGATCGTGACGCCCAGCAGGCCCAGGCCGACCACCAGCATGCCGGTGATCGCGCCGCCCTTGAAGGCGACATCGAGCGCCGGCGCCATGCCCTGCGTGGCGGCCTGCGCGGTGCGCACGTTGGCCTTCACCGACACGTTCATGCCGATGAAGCCGCAGGCGCCCGACAGCAGCGCGCCGAGCACGAAGCCGACGGCCGTGGTGAGCGGCAGGACGATGGCGATCAGGATCGCGAGCACCACGCCCACGATGGCGATGGTCTTGTATTGGCGGGCCAGGTAGGCGGCAGCGCCTTGCTGGATCGCCGCCGCGATCTCCTGCATGCGGGGGTTGCCCGCGTCGCGGCTGAGGATCCAGCTTCGTTGCACGAAGCCATACACCACTGCGGCAACTCCGCAGGCCAGCGCGAAGTACAGCGCCAAGTTCGTGGACATCAGGTCTCCTTCCTCGTTCGTTCGTTGATGATCGGAATCGAGAGTCGTGCCCGACTGCACAGGGCCGCACGAGCCCTGACGGGTCTGCGGCGCATGCTACGGGATGACCCGCCTTGAAGGCAACGAAACACTGCATGGTGTTTTCCAGCGGACGGGTGGAACGCTAAAATCCGGGTTATCCCTCGCGATCCCTGCCTCTTCATCCAGAGAATTCCATGAGCCTGCACAAAGTCCCCCCCGGCGCCAAGGCGCCCGAGCAGTTCAACGTGATCATCGAGATCCCGATGAACGCCGATCCGATCAAGTACGAGGTCGACAAGGAAAGCGGCGTGCTGTTCGTCGACCGCTTCATGACGACCGCGATGCACTACCCCTGCAACTACGGCTACGTGCCGCAGACGCTGTCCGACGACGGCGACCCGGTCGACGTGCTCGTGATCACGCCGTTCCCGCTGTCGCCCGGCGTGGTCGTCACCTGCCGCCCGATCGGCGTGCTGAAGATGGAAGACGAGGCCGGCGGCGACAGCAAGCTGCTCGCGGTGCCGATCGACAAGGTGCTGCCGATCTACACGCACTGGCAGAAGCCCGAAGACATCAACCAGATGCGCCTGAAGGCGATCCAGCACTTCTTCGAGCACTACAAGGACCTCGAGCCCGGCAAGTGGGTCAAGGTCACCGGCTGGGAAGGCCCGGAATCGGCCAAGGCCGAGATCACCAGCGGGCTGGCCGCGTACAAGAAGGCCTCGGCCGAGAAGGCTTGAGTCACCCGCCGTCACGAGCGGACATCAACGAGAAGGGGAGCGCGGGCTCCCCTTTTTTTTGGCGGAACCTCGGCGCAGGAGCGCGCTCTACACTGCGCCCTTCGCTTCGGATCCCCCGCCCCATGCTGAAACGTCTCCTGCCCGCCGTTCTCATCGTCGCCGGCGCCTTGCTGGTGCAGACCGCCTCCGCGCAGACCCTGCCGGCCGGGATCGCCAAGGTCCAGGGGGTCGAAGGCATCACCGAGTACCGCCTGCCCAACGGCCTGCAGCTGCTGCTGATCCCCGACGATTCCAAGCCGACCACCACGGTCAACATGACCTACCACGTCGGCTCGCGGATGGAGAACTACGGCGAGACCGGCATGGCCCACCTGCTGGAGCACCTGCTGTTCAAGGGCACGCCGAAGCACCGCACGGTGTGGGCCGAGTTCACCAAGCGCGGGCTCGCTGCCAACGGCAGCACCTGGTTCGACCGCACCAATTACTTCGCGAGCTTCTCGGCCAACGACGACAACCTGCGCTGGTACCTCGAGTGGCAGGCCGATGCGATGGTCAACAGCTTCATCGCCCGCCGCGACCTCGACACCGAGATGACGGTGGTGCGCAACGAGATGGAGATGGGCGAGAACAGCCCCGACCGCATCCTGCTGCAGAAGACCGTCGCGACGATGTACGAGTGGCACAACTACGGCAAGGACACCATTGGCGCGCGCGCCGACGTCGAGAACGTCGACATCCCGCGCCTGCAGGCTTTCTACCGCCAGTACTACCAGCCCGACAACGCGACGCTGATCGTCTCCGGCAAGTTCGAGCCGGCCAAGGTGCTGCGCTGGGTCGGCGATGCGTTCGGCAAGATCCGCAAGCCCACGCGCAAGCTGCCGGTGCAGTACACGCTCGACCCGGCGCAGGACGGCGAGCGCAGCGTCACGCTGCGGCGTTCGGGCGGCACGCCGCAGATCTTCGCGGCCTACCACGTGCCGCCGGCGGCGCACCCCGACTACCCGGCCATCGAGGTGCTCGACCTGGTGATGGGCGACACCCCCTCCGGCCGCCTGCACAAGCGCCTGACCGAGAAGCAGCTGGCCGCCAGCACCTTCGGCTTCGCGCAGGCGCTGGCCGAGCCGGGCTTCACGCTGTTCGGTGCGCAGCTCGCACCGGGCCAGGCGGTCGAGCCGGCGCGCGAGGCGCTGCTCGCCACCGTCGAATCGACGGCGAGCGAGCCCGTCACCGACGAGGAATTCAAGCGCGCCCAGGGCAAGTGGCTGAAGGCCTGGGAACAGGCGTTCACGAACCCCGAGACGGTTGGCGTCTCGCTGAGCGAATCGGTGGCCCAGGGCGACTGGCGTCTGTTCTTCCTGCTGCGCGATCGCGTGCGTGAGCTGAAGCTGGCCGATGTGCAGCGCGTGGCCGACCAGCGCTTCATCGCGTCGAACCGCACGCTGGGCATCTACCTGCCGACCGACAAGCCGCAGCGCCCGCCGGCGCCGGCCAAGGTCGACGTGGCGGCCGAGCTGAAGGGCTTCAAGCCGCAGCAGGCCCAGGCCACCGCCGAGGCCTTCGACAGCTCGCCGGCCAACATCGACCAGCGCACGCAGCGCTTCCAGGTCGGCGGCGTCAAGGCGGCGCTGCTGCCCAAGGCCTCGCGCGGCGGCACCGTGCACGCCACGCTGACGCTGCACTTCGGCACCGAGAAGAGCCTGCTCGGCCTGAACGACGTGCCGGACGTCACCGCGGCGCTGCTCGACAAGGGCACGAAGACGCTGACCCGCCAGCAGGTGCAGGACCGGCTCGACGAGCTGAAAACCGAGATGGGCGTCAGCACCGGCCCGGGGCGCGTCAGCGTCAGCCTGCTGTCGCGCCGCGAGACGCTGCCGCAGGCGATCGCGCTGGTGGCCGACCTGCTGCGCAACGCCAGCCTGCCGGCCGACGCGCTGGACGAGCTGAAGCGCCAGACGCTGGCCGCCATCGAGCAGCAGCGCAAGGAGCCCGAGAGCGTGGTCGACAACGCGCTCGGCCGCATCGGCAACCCGTACCCGCGCGGCGACGTGCGCTACGTGCGCAGCTTCGACGAGATGGTGCAGGACGTGAACGGCCTGACGCTCGCGCAGCTGCAGGCCTTCCACCAGCGCTTCTACAGCGCGGCGCACGCCGAGTTCGGCGCGGCCGGCGACATGGATGTGCCGGCGGTGAAGGCGGCACTGCAGGCGGCCTTCGGCAGCTGGCAGAACAGCGAGCCGTATGCGCGCGTGCTGCAGCCGCTGGTGCCGATCCCGCCGCAGCGCGTGGTGCTGCCGACGCCGGACAAGCAGAACGCGACGATGCTGGTGCGCCTGGGCGTGCCGCTGCAGGACACCGATGCCGACTACCCGTCGCTGATGATGGCCAACTACCTGCTCGGTTCGGGCGGCAACTCGCGGCTGTGGAAGCGCATCCGCGAGAGCGAGGGCCTGTCGTACGACGTGCGCAGCCGCATCAGCTGGAACAACCAGGAGCCGCATTCCGAATGGCAGGCGAGTGCGATCTTCGCGCCGCAGAACCAGCCCAAGGTCGAAGCCGCCTTCAAGGAGGAAGTGGCTCGCGCGCTGAAGGAGGGCTTCACGGCGCAGGAACTGGCCGAGGGCCAGCGCGGCCTGCTGGCCTTCCGCCGGCTGTCGCGCGCGCAGGACGGCAACCTGGCCGGCGCCATCGCGAGCAACGAGGAACTGGGCCGCACGTTTGCCGTGTCGGCCCGCGTCGACGACGCCTTGTCGAAGCTGACGCTGGAGCAGGTGAACGCCGCGCTGCGCACCTATGTGAAGCCGGACGCGTTCGTCAGCGGCTTCGCCGGCGACTTCAAGCCCTGATCAGTCTGGGTGGATCAGTCGGGTGAAGCGACGGGCGCCTGCTTGAACGGCAGGCGCTCGTTCAGCTCGTCGAGGTAGCCCTCGACCGCCGAGCCCTCGCGCGCGAGGAAATCGCCGACCGCCTCGGCGAACTGCGGGTGCGCGAGCCAGTGCGCCGACCAGGTCTGCACCGGCAGCAGGCCGCGCGCCATCTTGTGCTCGCCCTGCGCGCCGCCTTCGAAGCGGCGGAAACCGTGCTCGATGCACCACGCGAGCGGCTGGTAGTAGCAGGCCTCGAAATGCAGGCAGGAGATGTGCTCGGTCGCGCCCCAGTAGCGGCCGTAGGCGACACCGCGCGCCGCATCGACGCCGATCAGCGACACCGCGATGCGCTCGCCGTCTTTCCACGCGACGAACAGCACCCAGTTCTCCGGCATCGTGCGCGCCATGCGGGCGAAGAAGTCGCGCGTGAGGTAGGGCGTGGAGTGGTGGGCGCGGTAGGTGCGCACGTAGCAGCGGTAGAAGAAATCCCACAGGTCGTCGTCGATCTCGCGGCCGGCATGCGTCGTGAAGCTGACGCCGGCCTCGGCGACGCGGCGGCGCTCCTGCTGGATCTTCTTGCGCTTCTCGCGCTGCAGGCTGGCGAGGAAATCGGCGAACCCGTCATACGGCTGCGGCTCGCGGTTGACCCAGTGGAACTGCACGGTGCTGCGCATCATCCAGCCCATGTCGCGCGCGGCCTGCTGGTCGCGTTCGTCGAGGAACAGCAGGTGGGCCGACGACAGCTTCGCGTCGTGCGCGATGCGCATCATCGCGGACAGCAGCGCGCGGCGTGCGCCGTCGTCGCGTGCCATCAGCCGCGGGCCGGGCACCGGCGTGAACGGCACCGCGCCGAGCAGCTTCGGGTAGTAGCGCAGCCCGTGGCGCTGGTAGGCATCGGCCCAGGCCCAGTCGAACACGTACTCGCCGTACGAGTGGTCCTTCAGGTAGAGCGGGCAGGCGGCCATCAGTGAGCTGCCGTCCTCGATCAGCAGGAACTGCGGCATCCAGCCGGTCTCGGCGACGGCGCTGGCCGAGGCATGCAGCGCCGCCAGGTATTCGTGGCGCATGAACGGCGCGGCCGACGGCTGCGCGTCGAGCAGCGCGTTCCACGGCACGGCGTCGATCTCGCCGGGGTCGCCGACGACCCGGATGACATAATCTTTGGAGCTCTTTTCCGCAGGCATATTCGCTGGTCTATGGCATCAAACACGAGGGTTCGCGTCGCGCTGGCGCAGATCAACGCCACGGTCGGCGACCTGGCCGGCAACGCGCGCCAGATCATCGAGAGCGCGCAACGCGCACACGCGCAGGGGGCGAGGGTGGTGCTGACGCCGGAGCTGGCCCTGTGCGGCTACCCCCCCGAAGACCTGCTGCTGCGGCCGGCGTTCATGCAGGCCTGTGCGCAGGCCCTGGCCGAGTGCGCCGCGGCGCTGGCGCCGCTCGAAGGTCTGCATGTGGTGGTCGGGCATCCGCATCAATGGGGTGAGCACGGCGATGTTAGGTCGAAGTCGCAGGCCGTGCAGCAGCGCTTCAATGCGGCCTCGGTGCTGACCGGGGGACGTGTCGCCGCCACGTATTGCAAGCGCGAGCTGCCCAACTACCAGGTGTTCGACGAACGCCGCTATTTCGCATCGGGCCGCGATGCCGGGCTCGAGCCGGTGGTGTTCGAGGTCGACGGCCTGCGCTTCGGGATCAACATCTGCGAGGACGCCTGGTTCGACGAGCCGGCGCAGCGGGCGAAGGCCGCCGGCGCCGACGTGCTGTGCGTGCTGAACGCATCGCCGTTCCACCTCGGCAAGCTCGAGGAGCGCGAAGCGCGCATGGCGGCGCTGGTGCGCGCCACCGGCATGCCGCTTCTGTACTCGCACCTGAGGGGCGGGCAGGACGAGGTGGTGTTCGACGGTGCGTCGTTCGCGCTGGATGCACAGGGCCGCGTCGCGGCACGCGCGCCGATGTTCGAGGAGGCGCTGACGCTGGTGGATTTCGACGCCGGCCGGCCGAGCGGTGCGATCGCGCCGGTGCCGTCGCTGGAGGCGCAGGCCTGGGCCGCGCTCGTCACCGGCGTGCGCGACTACGTCGGCAAGAACGGATTCCCGGGCGTGCTGATCGGGCTCAGCGGCGGCATCGATTCGGCGCTGGTGCTGGCGGTGGCGGTCGATGCGCTCGGTGCCGACAAGGTGCGTGCGGTGATGATGCCGTCGCCGTACACCGCCGACATCTCGTGGATCGACGCGCGCGACATGGCCGAGCGGCTGTCGGTGCGCTACGACGAGATCTCGATCGTGCCGATGTTCGAGGCGTTCCGCGCCAGCCTGGCCGCCGAGTTCGCCGGCCGTGCCGAGGACGCGACCGAGGAGAACATCCAGGCGCGCGTGCGCGGCACGCTGCTGATGGCCTTGTCGAACAAGTTCGGCAGCATCGTGCTGACCACCGGCAACAAGAGCGAGATGGCGACCGGCTACTGCACGCTGTACGGCGACATGGCGGGCGGCTTCGCGGTGATCAAGGACGTGGCGAAGACGCTGGTCTACCGCCTCGCGAACTGGAAGAACGCGCAGGGCCGCGAGGTGATTCCCCAGCGCATCATCACGCGGCCTCCGTCGGCCGAGCTGCGCCCCGACCAGAAGGATCAGGACAGCCTGCCGCCCTACGAGGTGCTCGACGCGATCCTGCAGCGCTACATGGAAGACGACCAGGGCATCGAGCAGATCGTCGCGGCCGGGTTCGATCCGGCCGACGTCGAGCGGGTCACGCGGCTCATCAAGATCAACGAGTACAAGCGCCGCCAGTCGCCGGTGGGCATCCGCATCACCCATCGGGCGTTCGGGCGTGATTGGCGATACCCCATCACATCGAGGTTCCGCGCTTAAACTATGTCGATTCCATCCCTCCGGAGACCGACATGAAACAGATCACCGCGATCGTGAAGCCATTCAAGCTCGAGGAAGTCCGCGAAGCCTTGGCCGATGTCGGCGTGACCGGCCTGACGGTGACCGAGGTCAAGGGTTTCGGCCGTCAGAAGGGGCACACCGAGCTGTACCGGGGCGCCGAGTACGTCGTCGACTTCCTGCCGAAGGTGAAGGTCGAGGTCGTCGTCAAGGATGGCGATGTCGACCGCTGCATCGATGCGATCGTCAAGGCCGCCAAGACCGGCAAGATCGGCGACGGCAAGATCTTCGTGACGGCCGTCGAGCAGGTGGTGCGCATCCGCACCGGCGAGACGGACGAAGCGGCGGTCTGACCACCCGCTGCACCAAGACAGGGCCCGCCGCGTGCGGGCCTTCTTCATGGCGGGTTCGCCACAGCCTCTCAGATCGCGCTGTAGTCGTCCTGCTGGTGCGCGCCGCCGGCCAGCGTGGCCAGGCGGTCCAGCAGCGTGGGCGCATCGTCCGCCACCTGCAGCAGGTCCATCTGCGCCGTCGACAGGAAGCCGCGCTCCACGGTCTTGCCGAGGAAGGCCAGCAGGTCGTCGTAGTAGCCGGCGGTGTTGAGCAGGCCGATCGGCTGGTCGTGGTAGCCGAGCTGGCGCCAGGTCCAGACCTCGAACAGCTCCTCGAAGGTGCCGATGCCGCCCGGCAAGGCCAGGAAGGCGCCGGCGCGCTCGGCCATCATCTGCTTGCGCTGGTGCATCGTGTCGACCACGTGCAGCTCGGTCAGCCCGGCGTGGCCCAGCTCGCGCGACATCAGCGCCTGCGGGATCACGCCGACCGCGCTGCCGCCGGCGGCCAATGTCGCATCGGCCACCACGCCCATCAGCCCGGCGCGGCCACCGCCGTACACCAGGCGCCAGCCGCGCTCGCCGATCAGCGCGCCGACGCGGCGGGCCGCGGCCTCGAACGCGGGGTCATTGCCATTGCGCGATCCGCAGTAGACGCAGACCGAGAACGGGATGGCGGGGGAGGTCGGGCTCATGGCATGAAGCGGTGCCACAGCGCGGCCAGCCAGATGCCGCCGCACAGCATCAGCGACAGGAACACCGCGGCGCTGGCCAGGTCCTTGGCACGCTTGGAGAGGTCGTGCAGCTCGAACGACACCCGGTCGACCACCGCCTCGATGCCGGAATTCAGCAGCTCGACGATCAGCACGAGCAGCACCGATCCGGCCAGCAGCGCGGTCTCGATCCAGGTGCGGCCGAGCCACAGCGCGGCCGGCAGCAGGAAGACGGCGAGCCAGGTTTCCTGGCGGAAGGCGCTCTCGCCGTGGTAGGCCGTTTTCAGGCCTTCGATGGAGTAGCCGGTGGCGCGGATCACGCGTTCCAGACCGGTGCGTCCTTTGTAGGGATTCGTCATGGGCCGCGATTGTGCCCTGAGCCGATGACGGTCCGATGCGCGTCAGGCCGGGCGTGCCGGTGCAGGCGAGGGCGGTGCATCGACCAGCCGGGTGCCGCACAGCGCGTCATGCCAGAACTGGCGCTGCGGGTGCAGCAGCGCGAGCAGCGCATAGGCGACGATGCCGACGCCGATCGCCGCGAACAGGTCGCGGCCGGCCCAGCCGTTCAGGCGCGCGAGCGCCCAGGCCGGCGCGATCCAGGCCCAGCTGGCGAGGTAGCGGGCCAGCGCCCGCCAGGGCGTGAGCGGCGCGCCGTCGGCCGCGACGACGCGGATGCGCCAGGTCTGCATCGGCAGCGTCTGGCCGCGGCGCGACCAGAACCAGGTGAAGTACAGGCCATAGATGATGAAGGCGATGTAGCGCAGCTCCACGCCGTGCTCGCGGCCGGTGGCGGCGACGAAGAGGGCGCCGATCGCGCCGGGGATCAGCCCGATGCCGAACAGGATCAGTGCTTCGTAGACGAAGCAGGCCATGCGGCGCTTCAGGCTGGGCGCGCGCAGCGGCGCGTCGGCCAGCGCCGGCGTCGAACTCATCGGCGGGGCTTGCCGCTGGCAGGCGCCGACGCGGGGACCGAGCGGGTCGCCGCGGCCTGCGGCCCGCGCTTGGGCAGCAAGGTGGCGCTGTCGACGAGCCCGGGTGCCGTCGCGATCTTCGGCAGGCCGGTCTGCTGGTGGGTCGGCGGGGTCGGGCGCTTGGAGATCAGGTTGGTCGTCGCGCCGGGTTGCGCCTGCGCGACCGTCGGGGCCACGGCCTTCGGGCGGGCGGCGTAGGCGGTGTTCGGCACGATGCTCGATTTCGCCTCGGACGGTTCGCCGTCAGGTTCCCTGTTGCCCTTGGCCGGTGCGGGCTTGTGCTCGGCACGTTCGGCCAATTGCTTGCGCTGGTCGGGCGGCAGGGCCTTGTAGGCTTCCCATTGGGATTTGCGGTCCTGCGGCGCGACCTGCTGGGCTTCCTTGAAGTTCAGCCGCGCCTCGGCACGCTCCTTCGGCGTCAGCTTGGCCCATTCGGCCATGCGCGACTGCACGCGTGCCTGCTCGGCCGGCGGCAGCGTCGCGAAGCGTTCCGAGATCTCGACCCACTTGCGGCGGCGCGGGGCATCGATGCCGGCCCAGTCGCGCTCCAGCGGGCGCAGCGCGTGCTGCTGCGCCGGCGTCAGCGACGACCAGGCGGGCCCCCCGGCGGATGCGGCGGGGGCCTGCGACCACGCCAGGCCGCAACCGGCCAGCAGCCCGCCCGCCAGCAGCAGCGGCGCGAAGAAGCGCCGCCAGGCGGAGGAGACGGGGCGCGGGTCGGGGCGTCGAGTCACGAGCGCACCGGTCAATCGCGAGGGGTCTTCAGGAATTCCACGAAGCCGGGATCGCTGTAGGCGTCCGGCGGCACGTCGTCGGACAGCAAGCTGGCGTCGATTTCAGCCGCGGCGGAAATCTGCGAGCTGCTGTGCCAGCGCTGGATCAGGATCAGGCCGGCGGCCAGCACGACCAGCGGCAGYACCGAGGCGATCTTGACGCCCCAGCCGCCCAGCAGTGCGAGCGACGGGCCGGAGCGGGAGACCGAACCGGCCGTCTCGGCCACCAGCTTCGTGCGGGCGCGCTCGAGTGCCTGCTCGCGCGCGAAACGCAGGCGTTCGGAGATGTCGGGGGAGACGGCCTGGGATTGCTCGGTCAGGCGGGCGGACAGGCGAAGGGCGAAGCGAGTCTGGAGGGCGTCCAGTTCGGCGGCGGTGCGCGGTGCAAAATTTTGGCGGCTGTTCATAGTTGGATCCCCTTCGACTTGAGGGCGTTGGCCAGGGCATGCACGGCACGCGAGCAATGGGTCTTCACGCTTCCTTCCGAGCACCCCATCACGGCGGCTGTCTCGGCAACATCGAGTTCCTCCCAGTAACGCAGCAGAAAGGCTTCCCGTTGACGCGTCGGAAGCTGGGCCACCTGCGCTTCGATCGCCAGCAGGATCTGGGCCCGGGACACCGAATCGGCAGCGCTTTCAGTGGCGGGGGAGTCGTCCTGGAGCGCCAGAGTTTCCAGCAAATCGAAATCCCCGTCGTCGCCCGCGGACTCGAACTCGGAAAAATTCCGCATGACGGCATTGCGCACCTTCTGGCGCCGGAACCAGTCCATCGTCGCGTTCGACAGGATGCGCTGGAACACCAGCGGCAATTCCTCGGCAGGGCGGTCGAAGTATTTCTCGGCCAGCCGGATCATCGAGTCCTGGACGATGTCGAGGGCCGCATCGTCATCCCGCACGGCGTACACCACGCGCTTGAAGGCACGTTTCTCGACGCTCTTGAGGAAATCGGAAAGTTCTTTTTCAGATGCCAAGGGGGGTGCGCCTCGGGCCGGGCAGCCTGCCAAAACGGGGCGGATTATCTCACCGCCACCCGGTCGGGCGCGCCTTTCGCCGGAGATCGCTGCAAACCGGTGCCATAATCGCCCGTTGCACAACATTCGGTCTTGACTCAGCTGCCCGACCGCGGGCGTTGCAGTTTCTGGCCGCGCAGGTACCACACCCGCCTCACGAGGGCTGGGAAAGGTGCACCGATGGTTTTTCGTCAGAGAAAATCACAAAGGTTCAACATGGACATGTCTGCCGCGGAAATCAAGCGTGCCGCTTCGGCACAACCGCACCCTTCCTCTCCCTCCGCCGAGCCGAACGGCTCCGAAATCCTCGTCCGCTGCCTCCAGGCCGAGAACGTCAAGTTCCTCTGGGGCTACCCGGGCGGCGCCGTCCTCTACATCTACGACGCGCTGTACAAGCAGGAGACCATCCAGCACGTGCTGGTCCGCCATGAACAGGCGGCGGTCCATGCGGCCGACGGCTATGCCCGCGCCACCGGCAACGTCGGCGTCGCGCTGGTCACCTCGGGCCCGGGCGTCACGAATGCCATCACCGGCATCGCGACTGCCTACATGGATTCGATCCCGATGGTGATCATCACCGGGCAGGTGCCGACGCCGGCGATCGGCCTCGACGCCTTCCAGGAATGCGACACCGTCGGCATCACCCGGCCGATCGTCAAGCACAACTTCCTCGTGAAGGACGTGCGCGACCTCGCGATGACGCTCAAGAAGGCCTTCCACATCGCCCGCACCGGCCGCCCCGGCCCGGTCGTGGTCGACATCCCGAAGGACGTGTCGCAGAAGACGACCCCGTTCCACTATCCGCAGAGCGTCGAGATGCGCTCGTACAACCCGGTCCGCAAGGGCCATGGCGGGCAGATCCGCAAGGCAGTGCAGTTGCTGCTGGCCGCCAAGCGGCCGTACATCTACACCGGCGGCGGCGTCGTGCTGGGCAATGCGTCGGCCGAGTTGCGCGAGCTGGTCAACCTGCTCGGCTACCCGGTCACCAACACGCTGATGGGGCTGGGCTCGTTCCCGTCCAGCGACCCGAAGTTCCTCGGCATGCTCGGCATGCACGGCACCTACGAAGCCAACATGACGATGCAGAACTGCGACGTCCTGCTGGCGGTCGGCGCGCGCTTCGACGACCGCGTGATCGGCAACCCGAAGCACTTC
Source organism: Rhizobacter sp. P3_C12 (assembly GCF_056402735.1). NCBI lineage: Bacteria > Pseudomonadati > Pseudomonadota > Betaproteobacteria > Burkholderiales > Sphaerotilaceae > Rhizobacter > Rhizobacter sp. P3_C12. The sequence goes on along the minus strand of NZ_JBFUGW010000101.1, from coordinate 6,305 downwards.
GCGTCGGTCGAGCGCAAGATCGTCCACATCGACATCGATCCGTCGTCGATCTCGAAGCGCGTCAAGGTCGACATCCCGATCGTCGGCGACGTGAAGGACGTGCTGCAGGAGCTGATCGCGCAGATCCGCGAGGGCCAGGCCCGTCCCGACGCGCCGGCGCTGACGGCCTGGTGGGCCCAGATCAACGAGTGGCGCAGGCGCGACTGCCTGTCGTACAAGGGCAGCACCGAGGTCATCAAGCCGCAGTCCGTCGTCGAGAAGCTCTGGGAGCTGACGAAGGATCGCGACACCTACATCACCTCCGATGTCGGCCAGCACCAGATGTGGGCCGCGCAGTACTACMGGTTCGACGAACCGCGTCGCTGGATCAATTCCGGCGGCCTGGGCACGATGGGCGTCGGGCTGCCGTACGCGATGGGCATCAAGCTCGCGAAGCCCGATGCGGATGTGTTCTGCATCACCGGCGAAGGCTCGATCCAGATGTGCATCCAGGAGCTGTCGACCTGCCTGCAGTACAAGACGCCGGTCAAGATCGTGTCGCTGAACAACCGCTACCTCGGCATGGTGCGGCAGTGGCAGGAGCTCGACTACGGCGGCCGCTACTCGCACAGCTACATGGACGCGCTGCCCAACTTCGTCAAGCTGGCCGAGGCCTATGGCCACGTCGGCCTGCTGGTCGAGAAGCCGTCGGATGTCGAGCCGGCGCTGCGCGAGGCCATCCGGCTGAAGGACCGGACGGTGTTCCTCGACATTCGCACCGATCCGACCGAGAACGTCTGGCCGATGGTCCAGGCGGGCAAGGGCATCAGCGAGATGCTGCTGGGGTCCGAAGACCTGTGACGCGCTGAACACCGGCCAGGGCGGCGCGTTACCGCGCGCCGTCGACCGCCGGTGGGATGCACGTGTCGCCGCTTCGGCAATTCGAGGTTCAACTTTCCATCATCGACACAGCGTGGCCAAGGACCGTCGGTTACCGCCGCCGGGCTGAAGAGCGCGCTCCAACGACCATGAAACACATCATTGCCTTGTTGCTCGAGAACGAACCGGGCGCGCTGTCGCGCGTCGTCGCGTTGTTCTCCGCCCGCGGATACAACATCGAGAGCCTGACGGTCGCGCCGACCGAAGACGCCTCGCTGTCGCGCATGACCATCGTGACGACCGGCTCCGACGAGGTGATCGAGCAGATCACCAAGCACCTGAACCGCCTCATCGAGGTGGTCAAGGTGGTCGACCTGACCGAAGGCGCCTTCACCGAACGCGAGCTGATGCTCATCAAGGTGCGCGCCGTCGGCAAGGAGCGCGAAGAGATGAAGCGCATGGCCGACATCTTCCGCGGCCGCATCATCGACGTCACGGAAAAGAGCTACACCATTGAACTCACCGGCGATGCGTCCAAGCTCGATGCCTTCATCGAAGCGATCGACCGCAGCGCCATCCTGGAAACCGTGCGCACCGGCACCAGCGGGATCGGTCGCGGCGAGCGCATCCTGCGCGTCTGATCGTCTCGATCAATCCATTCACCCCGCAAGACTGACCTGTTTTTTCTGGAGAAGACCATGAAGGTTTATTACGACAAGGATGCTGACCTGAGCCTGGTGAAGGGCAAGAACGTCACGATCATCGGCTACGGCTCGCAAGGCCATGCGCACGCGCAGAACCTGAACGACAGCGGCGTCAAGGTCACCGTCGGCCTGCGCAAGGGCGGGGCCTCGTGGTCCAAGGCCGAGAAGGCCGGCCTGAAGGTCGCCGAGATCGCCGATGCGGTGAAGGCCGCCGACGTCGTCATGATCCTGCTGCCCGACGAGCAGATCGCCTCCGTCTACAAGAACGAGGTCGAGCCGCACATCAAGCAGGGCGCTTCGCTCGCGTTCGCGCACGGCTTCAACGTGCACTACGGCCAGGTCGTGCCGCGCGCCGACCTCGACGTGTGGATGGTCGCGCCGAAGGCCCCCGGCCACACGGTGCGCTCGACCTACACGCAGGGTGGCGGCGTGCCGCACCTGATCGCCGTCTATGCCGACAAGACCGGCAAGGCGCGTGACCTGGCGCTGTCGTACGCGGCGGCCAACGGCGGCGGCAAGGCCGGCGTGATCGAGACCAACTTCCGCGAAGAGACCGAGACCGACCTGTTCGGCGAGCAGGCCGTGCTGTGCGGCGGTGCCGTCGAGCTGATCAAGGCCGGTTTCGAGACGCTGACCGAAGCYGGCTACGCGCCGGAGATGGCCTAYTTCGAGTGCCTGCACGAGYTGAAGCTGATCGTCGACCTGATCTATGAAGGCGGYATCGCCAACATGAACTACTCGATCTCGAACAACGCYGAGTACGGCGAGTACGTGACCGGGCCGAAGATCGTGACGGACGAGACCCGCCAGGCGATGCGCCAGGCGCTGAAGGACATCCAGACCGGCGAATACGCGAAGAGCTTCATCCTGGAGAACCGCGCCGGTGCCCCGACGCTGCTGTCGCGCCGCCGCCTGACGGCCGAGCACCCGATCGAGGTGGTCGGCGAGCAGCTGCGCGCGATGATGCCGTGGATCAAGAAGAACCGCCTGGTCGACCAGTCGAAGAACTGACCGGCGCGCCAGCCCGCCAGCCGAAAGGGCTGCACGCCGCKCGCGTGCGGCCCTTTTTCACAGGGGCGCTGCGGTATCCTTCGCGCCATTCCCCTCCACCAACGGCCCATGAGCGACGACGTGCACGACGGCGACCCCCACCTGCCAGATGCTGATGTGCCACCGGCGCGGCCGCGCCGCAAGGGCATCTACATCCTGCCGAACCTGTTCACGCTGGCGGCGCTGTTCGGCGGCTTCTATGCCATCGTGATGGCGATGAACGGCCAGTTCGAGCAATCGGCCATCGGCATCTTCTGCGCGATGGTGCTCGACAGCCTCGACGGCCGCGTGGCGCGCATGACGAACACGCAGAGCGCGTTCGGCGAGCAGATGGACAGCCTGTCGGACATGGTGTCGTTCGGTGCCGCGCCGGCGCTGATCGTCTACGAATGGGCGCTGAAGGACCTGGGCAAGCCGGGCTGGCTCGCCGCCTTCGTCTACTGCTCGTGCGCCGCGCTGCGCCTGGCCCGCTTCAACACCAACCTGAAGGTCGTCGACAAGCGCTTCTTCCAGGGGCTGCCGAGCCCGGCGGCCGCGGCGCTGGTGATGGGCTTCATCTGGCTGATGAACGACCAGGGTTTCGTGGTCGACGAGGAGGGCGCCTGGCTCATCTGGATGGCGTTCGGCTTCACGCTGTATGCCGGGCTGACGATGGTGACCAACGTGCCGTTCTACAGCTTCAAGGACGTGAGCTTCAAGCGCTCGGTGCCGTTCGTCGTGATCGTCGCGATCGCGCTCGGCATCTCGCTGTTCACCTGGCACCCGCCGCTGGTGTTCTTCGGCCTGTTCGTCATCTACGGCGTCTCGGGCTACGGCGTCTACGTCTGGAAGCGGATGAAGGGCAAGCCGGTCAGCGTGATCGCCACGTCGATGGACGAGCCCGACGAAGAAGGCCTGCATCGCTGACCCCGCGGCGAGGCATGCTACATTCGGACCCCATGACATTTCGCTCCACGATCACGCTAGCGCTATCCCTAGGAGTACCCCGGGTGCGCTGATCGTTCACGTCCATCGTTTTCGTCTCAACGGCCCGATTGCAACCTGCAGCGGGCCGTTTTGCTTTTTGGAGTGCAGGTTGCCCCACACGACTCTCGAGGGATCGCCATGCTGAAGCAGCCGCACACCAAGTACCGCGCATTCAAACCCGTCGCCTTGCCCGACCGCCGCTGGCCGGACGCCGTGCTGACGCACGCACCGATCTGGCTCAGCACCGACCTGCGCGACGGCAACCAGGCGCTGATCGAGCCGATGGACGCGCAGCGCAAGCTGCGCATGTTCGAGATGCTGCTGCGCATCGGCTTCAAGGAGATCGAGGTCGGCTTCCCCTCGGCCTCGCAGACGGATTTCGATTTCGTGCGGCTGCTGATCGAGCAGGACCGCATCCCGGACGACGTGACGATCCAGGTGCTGACGCCGGCCCGCGAGCCGCTGATCCGCCGCACCTTCGAATCGCTGCAGGGCGCGCGCCGCGCCATCGTCCACCTCTACAACGCGACGGCCCCGGGCATGCGCCGCGTGGTGCTCGGCCTCGACGAGGACGGCGTCGTCGAGCTCGCGGCCAGCCATGCGCGCATCTTCAACGAGTGCGCCGCGGCGCAGCCCGGCACCGACTGGCGCTTCGAGTACTCGCCCGAGACCTTCTCCGACACCGAGTTGCCGTTCGCCAAGCGCGTCGTCGACGCGGTGACCGCGGTGTGGCAGCCCACGCCGCAGCGCCCCTGCATCATCAACCTGCCGACCACCATCGAGCGCTGCACGCCGAACGTGTTCGCCGACATGATCGAGTGGATGCACCGCCACCTCGAGCGGCGCGATGCGATCGTGCTGTCGGTGCATCCGCACAACGACCGCGGCACCGGCACCGCGACCGGCGAGCTCGCCCTGATGGCGGGCGCCGACCGCATCGAAGGCTGCCTGTTCGGCAACGGCGAGCGCACCGGCAACGTCGACCTCGTCAACATCGCGCTGAACCTGTACACGCAGGGCGTCGACCCGGGCCTCGATTTCTCGGACATCGACGAGGTGCGCCGCTGCGTCGAGCACTGCAACCAGTTGCCGGTGCATCCGCGGCATCCGTATGCCGGCGACCTGGTCTACACCTCGTTCTCCGGCTCGCACCAGGATGCGATCAAGAAGGCCTTCGCGCAGCGCCAGCCGACCGACATCTGGGACGTGCCCTACCTGCCGATCGATCCGGTCGACCTCGGGCGCAGCTATGACGCGGTGATCCGCGTCAACAGCCAGTCGGGCAAGGGCGGGGTGTCGTACCTGCTCGAGACCGAGTACGGCGTGGAGCTGCCGCGCCGCCTGCAGATCGAGTTCAGCAGCGTGGTCCAGCGCGTGATGGACGACAGCGGCAAGGAGCAGACGGCGGCCGACCTGTGGGCCGTCTTCCGGAGCGAGTACGGCATCGCCGACGCTCCCGGCGTGCACACGGCGGCACCGACGATCACCGCGCAGGCCGACGGCTCGGTTCGCCTGCAGGGCACGGTCGGCCTGGGCGATCGCGAACTCGCGCTGGATGCGCAGGGCGCCGGGCCGATCGACGCGTTCGTCAACGCGCTGAACCGGCACCTGGCCGTGCCGGTGCGCGTGCTGGACTACCACGAGCATGCGATCGCCAGCGGCGCCGATGCGCGCGCTGCGGCCTACCTCGAGCTGCGGGTCGGCGAGGCGGTGACGCTGTTCGGCGTCGGCATCGACGCCAACATCGTTTCCGCCTCGTTGAAGGCCATCGTGTCGGGCCTGCAGCGGGCGCTGCGCCGAGGCGAACTGGCCTTCAAGGCCGCCGAGCTCGCCTAAGATCCGAGCCGATCACCAGAACTGAGGAGTCACCCCATGACCGACAAACTGATCATTTTCGACACCACCTTGCGTGACGGCGAGCAATCGCCCGGCGCCTCGATGACCAAGGACGAGAAGCTGCGCATCGCCCGGCAGCTCGAGCGCCTGAAGGTCGACGTGATCGAGGCCGGCTTCGCGGCGGCGTCGAACGGCGACTTCGAAGCGGTGAAGGCGATCGCCCACGCGGTGAAGGACAGCACCGTCTGCTCGCTGGCGCGCGCGAACGACCGCGACATCTCGCGCGCCGCCGAGGCGCTGCAGGGCGGCGCCTCGACGCGCATCCACCTGTTCCTCGCGACCAGCGCGCTGCACATGGAGAAGAAGCTGCGCATGACGCCGGACCAGGTGTACGAGCAGGCGCGGCTGTCCACGCGCTTCGCGCGCAACCTGAGCGGCGACGTGGAGTTCTCGCCGGAAGACGGCTACCGCTCCGACCCCGACTTCCTGTGCCGCGTGCTCGAGGCGGTGATCGCCGAAGGCGCGACGACGATCAACATCCCCGACACCGTCGGCTACGCGATCCCCGAGCTGTACGGCAACTTCATCCTGGACCTGCGCCAGCGCATCCCGAACGCCGACAAGGCGGTCTGGTCGGTGCACTGCCACAACGACCTCGGCATGGCGGTCGCCAATTCGCTGGCCGGCGTCAAGATCGGCGGTGCGCGACAGGTCGAGTGCACGATCAACGGCCTGGGCGAGCGTGCCGGCAACTGCTCGCTCGAAGAGATCGTGATGGCCGTGAAGACGCGCCGCGACTACTTCGGCCTCGACCTCGGCATCGATGCGACGCAGATCGTGCCGGCCTCGCGCCTGGTGTCGCAGACGACCGGCTTCGTGGTGCAGCCGAAC
>NZ_JBFUGW010000100.1:0-21435 GCF_056402735.1 Rhizobacter sp. P3_C12 | reverse complement strand
GCTGTGGTCTACGAAGAGCGATTCACACTGCCGGCGCACGGCAGTCGATAAGCGAGTCGGCCAATAGCCAATTCATCTCAACCGCCTCGCACACAGAAATCCTGACAGCCCCCCGGATCCGTGCTCTTCGTCCCCCTCGTGGCCCGCACGATGCAGGTGTATGTCGTGCCGTTCTGCAGGTCGGTCGCCATCGCCCACCCGTTGATGGCTTTCATGTTGATGTTCCCCGGCGAGCAGATCAGCGCATAGCTGACGTCGCCAAGGTCGGTGCCCGGTCGGTCGAAGGTGACTGTCAGCGTCTCGTTGCCGACAGACATATTCAGGTTGGTCGCCGCATCCGGTGCCGTCTCTACGATGGTCGCGGCAGGAGTGGCATTCACTGTCGCCGAGGCCGCACTGGCACCCGCAGTGTTGTCTGCCGTCACCGTGCAGTCGTAGGACGTGTCGTTGACCAGATTCGAGACGGTGATGCTGGTGCTCGTGCTCGTGGCTGATGTTGCAATGTAGAGGTCGTTGTCGTCGCCGTGCCGGCACGTCGCGGTGTAGCCGAGGATCTCCGCGCCGCCGTTGTCGAGCGGCGCGGTGTAGCTCAGCGTGATGAACGCGTTGCCGGCGGTCGCCGAAACGTCCGTCGGAGCTTGCGGCACCGTGCTCGGCCTGGTGTCGCGCGTGTTCGACTTGTCGCTCGTGCCGACCACATTGGTGGCCGTCACCCAGCAAGCGTAGATCTGGCCGTTGGTCAACCCGCTGACCGTCACCGGGCTCGCCAGGCCGCTGCCGGTCTTGTCGCCGCAGGTGGCGGTGAACGCGGTCACCGCGGCGCCGCCGTCCGATCCGGCGGTGAAGGCCACCGAGATCGCCGAATCGCCCGGCGTCACGCTGATCAGCGTCGGGGTGGCCGGCGCGGTCACGGCCGGCGTCACGCTCTGCGCGCCGGAGGCCGGGCTGATGCCGTTCTCGTTGCGTGCCGTGACGCTGCAGCTGTAGGTGCTGCCGTTCGCCAGCCCGCTCACGGTGATCGGCGAGCTGGTGCCGGTCGTGCTGACCTGCTGGCCGCCGGACGCCGTGCAGGTGGCCGTGAAGTCAAGCACTGGCGAGGCGCTGTCGGTGACCGCGGCGAAGCTGATCACCGCGCTGCCGTTGGCGGCGCTGGCCTGCACCGTCTGCGGTGCGCTGGCGACGCTGCCGTTCGCTGGCACCGTCGATGCGACCGGCGTCACGTTCATCGCATTCGACGCCGCACCGGTGCCGGCCACGTTCACCGCCGCAACGCTGCAGCTGTAGGTGCTGTTGTTGACCAGGCCCGCGACGACGACCGTGCCCGCGCTCGAGGCATCGGCTGCCGCCGCCAGCGTGTCGGAGGTGCAGCTCGCGTGGTAGCGGGTGATGGCTGCACCGCCGTCGCCGGCGGGTGCGGTGAAGCTCAGCGTGGCAGTCGTGTCGCCCGCGTTCAGCGCGGTCAGCACCGGCGCGTCGGGCACCGTGCTGGGGATGACATCCAACGCGGTCGAGTCGGCGCTGGTGCCGGCCGTCGTCGTGACGGTGACGCTGCAGACATAGCCCGCGCCGTTGGTCAGCTGCGGCACGGTGATCGGGCTGGAGGTCGATTCGACGCTGACCACGTTGTCGCCCTTGCGGCAGGTCGCGCGGTACAGCGTGCCCGACACCGTGGCCACGCCCTGCGCGCGCCGCTTGGAGGCGCTGGCAGCAGCGGTGCCGGTCGAGAAGCTGACGGTGGCCGAGCCGGCCCCGCGCGCCACGCTGACGCCGGTCGGCGCGGCCGGTGCATCGGCGGCCACCGCGGTGGCGGCCTTCGGCGTCACCACCGAGGCGGCCGAGGCCTTGCCGGAGCCCTGGGCGTTCAAGCCGCTGACCCAGCAGGTGTACGGCAGGTCGGGTGTCAGCCCGAGGACAGTGATCGGGCTCGCGGCGGCGTAGCTGTAGGACGCCTTGTCCGGGCCGACGCAGATGCCCACGTACGCGCTGACGGCCGCGCCGCCGCTGATGGTGGACTCCGAGAAGGTGATCACGGCCGAGGTCGATGCGCCGTCCATGCGCAGCACGCCCGGGGCGCTGGGTGTCGGTGCCGTCGAGCCGGCCGTCGCCTGCACCGGGCTCGACGCGCTGCTGGCGCCGCTGCTGTTGATCGCGCTGACCGTGCAACTGGCGCTCGACGCGTTCGTCAGGCCGGTCACGGTGACGGTGTCGGTGGCGGTGCCGCTGGACGCGCTGCGAACCGTCACCAGCGAGCCATTGCCGCTGCAGACGGTTTCGAAGGCGGTGACGTTCTGCGGGTTCGAGACCTTGAAGCTCAGCACGATCGCGCTGTCGCTGCTGGCCACCGCCGTCACGTCGGTGACGGCGGCCGGGGCCGACTCGACCACTGCCGTCGAGCCCGACGTGTCGCCGCTCGCTCCACCGCCACCGCCGCCGCAGGCGGCCAGCAGCAGGCTGGACAATGCCGGCAGCACCCATCGGCGCAATCCGGAAATGACGGGGGAGGCAAGTCTCGGAGGTGCAGTGTTCATGGCGTCTCTCGCTCGTGGGGGAAGAGGGCGAGCCCCGGGGGGCACGCGACCGGTTCGATCGAGGCGAGAGCTTGGTCAGCAACTTTGCAGAGAATTTGCAGAGCCAACGGAACAAAAGGGCGATCAACGGTCGATGTGTGCGGTCGTGTCGCTGTGTGGTAACGAAATGTTGCGATGGCATCATCGGCCCCGCTCTTCACCCTGGTCGAAAGGATTTCCATGAATCGCGTTTGCGCGGCCGGCCTCACGGCCATCGCGGTGGTGCTGCTCGCTGCCTGCGGCAAACAGGGCGCCGAACTCGGCCAGGGCGGGTCGGTGGTGACCGGGTCGGCCGGCCCGGCGGGTGCCAGTGCCGCGGCGCGCGAGCTGGTGAAATGCGATGCGCCCGTCGCGACGCTCGCGCTGGTCGAGAACCCCAACGGCTACACGATGGTGTCGGGTCACAACCTGCCGCAGTCGCCGGTGCCGCTGATCCGGCTGCTGGCGCAGCAGAGCGGCTGCTTCCGCGTGGTCGATCGCTCGGCCGGGTTGCGCGCCACGGTGCAGGAGCAGGAGCTGAAGAACGCCGGCGTGCTGCGCCAGAACGGCACGGTGGCCAAGGGCAAGGGCTACGAGGCGCAGTACACGCTGACGCCCAGCCTCACCTTCAGCGAGCAGAACGCCGGGCGCGAGATCGGCGGCATCCTCGGGATGATCCCGGTGCTGAACAAGTTCGTCGGCGTGGCCGACAGCGTCAAGCTGAAGGAAGCGCAGGTCGCGCTGCTGCTGACCGACAACGAGACCACCGAGCAGCTGGCCGCATCGACCGGCTCGGTGCGCGTCACCGACCTCGGCATGGGCGGCCTGGTGCTTGGCAAGCTGGGCGGTGCGGCCGGTGCCGGTTGGAGCAACAGCAACGAGGGCAAGGTGATCGCCGCCGCGTTCCTCGATGCGCACAACCACCTGGTGACGCAGGTGCGCATGCTGCAGGCCAAGGAACTGCCGCCGGCGGTGGCGGTGAAGACCGGCGGCAAGGGATAGGGCCCCGGCTCAGCCCTCGCGCGGCGCCGCCTTGAACGGATTGCGGTCCGGCGCTTCTTCGTGGCGCAGCAGCCCGAGCATGCGCCGCGTGATCTGGTTGATCACCGGCTGGCGGTGACGCACCCACACCTGCATCGGCTGCGGCCTGGCGCCCAGCCGTGCCTTCGGGTCGAGCGCGGTGCGGCCGAATGACAGCTCGCTCGCCCCCATCGAGATCGCCTCGGCGATGCTCGCGTGCAGCAGCCGCAGGTACAGCGGATGCGTCTCGGCGGCCTGGCGGTCGAAGCCGATGTGGTAGGCGACTGCAACGCCGTTGTCTTTCAGCGTCGCGATGAAGCCGAGCAGCGTGTCGCCGTCGAACACGCCGCTGCAGCGCAGCCGCTCGCCGGCCGCCCGCGCCAGCGCGCCGAAGTAGCCGGGATGCAGCGTGAACGGCCGCAGGCTCGCGTTCTCGTGCACCTGCAGGTAGAGCGCGTGCATGCGCGCCTGCAGGGCCTCGTCCACCTCGAACACGCGCAGCGCGAGGCCGGCCTGGCGCACCGGCTCCATGATCTGGTTCTTCACCGCACTGCGGTATTTCGACGCGAGGCTCGCCAGGTAGTCGTCGTGTGTCTTCCAGGCCGGCGGCAGCGCAAGCACCATGTTCGGCTCGGTCTCGACGCTGCGGTACGACAGGCCTTCCAGCACGCGCAGCGCCGGCGTCTCGCGGTCGGTGGCGTCCTTGATCATCACGAAGCCCGCCTGGCCGGCCAGCTTCTCGGCGCGCCGCACGCGGTACAGCACCTCGGCCACGGCCGGCCACAGCGCCTCGGGGTCGACATCCGGCGCCATCGCCACCGCATGCATGCCGTAGCTCAGCAGGTTGCCGCACACCAGCACCCGTTCGCTGAGCCGCGTGGCCACCGCGCTGCCGCTGCCCGCGGCGGCGCGGCCGAGGAACTGCTTCAGCCGGGCCCGCTTGCCGTCGGCCGGTGYCACCCGGCCCGGCGTGGGGCGCAGGCGGTCACGCTCCAGCTCGGCCCACTGCATCACGACCGCGGCCACCGGGCCGTCGGCATCGCTGATCAGCGCGTAGCGCGGCGACAGGCAGTCCGGCGGGGCGGTTTCCAGCACACCCAGGTAGTCGCGGCTGAAGAACCACGAGTGCCCCGCGGTGGCGGCGTCCCAGTGCGTCGGGTTCAGCTGGCCGAGGGTGTCGGCGATCGCGAACCGGAAACCGGTCGGGCGGCGCAGCTTGCGGCGCTGCGAGAGCTTGTTTTTCAAGGCGGTGAGGCTGGGCATGGGGCGGGAGTTTGCCCGACCCGGCGGCGAGGCATCTGCCGACACGGGCCGGCCGCGCCGAGCCGCTATCCTTCACGGCATGAAACTGCCGGAGTCGGTGCTGGTATTGATCCATTCACCGCAGCGCGAGGTGCTGCTGCTGGAGCGCAACGATGCGTCGCGCGGCTGGCAGAGCGTGACCGGCTCGCGCGCGTCGCCGGCCGAACCGCTGCGCGACACCGCGTGGCGCGAGGTCGCCGAGGAGACGGGCATCGTGGTCGGCTCGGCGGCCGTGCCGGCCGATCGGCTGCGCGACCTCGGCCGGCAGCACGTCTACGAGATCCTGCCGGCCTGGGCGCACCGCTACGCGCCGGGCGTCACCCACAACACCGAACATGTCTTCACCCTCGAGGTCGATCGCGGCACGCCGGTCCGCCTGAGCCCGCACGAACACCTGCGCTTCGAATGGCTGCCGTGGCAAGACGCCGCCGCGCGCTGCTTCTCCGGCACCAACGCCGCCGCCATCCTCGACCTCGGAAGCTCCCCGCGATGAACGCGTCACCGTCGACCCTCCACCCCCCGCACGTGCTGCGCGTGGCCACGTACAACATCCACAAGGGCGTGCGCGGCGTCGGCCCCCGCAAGCGGCTGGAGATCCACAACCTGGGCCTCGGCATCGAGGCGCTCGACGCCGACATGGTGTTCCTGCAGGAGGTGCGCAGCTTCCACCACGGCGAGGCGCGGCTTTTTCCGGACACGCACAAGGGCTGGCCGCGCCTGCCGCAGGCGGAGTACCTGGCACCCGATGGCTACCACGCGGCCTACCGCACCAACGCGGTCACGCCGGGCGGTGAGCATGGCAACGCGTTGCTGTCGCGCTGGCCGCTGGGCGAGGAGATCGGGCACCACGATGTGTCCGATCACCGCTTCGAGCAGCGCGGGCTGTTGCACGTGCGGGTGCACTGGAATTCGGTGGTGGTGCATGCGATCGTCGCCCACCTCGGGCTGATCCATTCGAGCCGCGTGCGGCAGGTGGAGCGCATCGGTGCGTTCGTCGCGAACCACGTGCCGGCCAACGAGCTGGTGGTGCTGGCCGGCGATTTCAACGACTGGGGCGGCAAGCTCGACGCGCCGATGCATGCGCTCGGCCTGTACCGCGCCGAGCGGCGCGGCGTCAGCTCGCAGCGCACCTTCCCGTCGCGCATGCCGGTGTTCTCGCTCGACCGCATCTACACCCGCGGCTTCCGCTGCACCGGCACCTCGGTGCCGCGCGGCGCGGCGTGGGCGCGGATGTCGGATCACCTGCCGCTGGTGGCGGAACTCGAACTGGAATGAGCCTGCATTGACCTCGACCGCGACACGGACGCGCAAGCACCACCGCCGGCACGGCGAGCCGCCGCTGCCTGACGACCTGTGGAGCACGCTGCCGCGCGCGCTGTTCTGCGGCGACAACCAGGTCGAGCTGTTGAGCGGCGGCGACGAGCTGTTCCCGGCGATGGCGCGGGCGATCGACGCGGCGCGCCACGAGGTCTGGCTCGCGACCTACATCTACCAGCACGAAGGCAGCGTCACCGCCGTCACGCAGGCGCTGCTGGCAGCGGCCGCGCGCGGTGTCGCGGTGCGCGTGGTGCTCGACGGCTTCGGCTCGCGCGCCTTCCTGCCGCAGCTGCAGCCGCTGTTCGAGGACGGCGGCGTCGACCTCGCGGTGTTCCGGCCCATCACCAGCTGGTGGAGCTGGTTCCAGCCCGGCCAGCTGCGCCGGCTGCACCAGAAGCTGTGCGTGATCGACGGCGAGGTCGGCTTCGTCGGCGGCATCAACCAGATCGACGATCGCATCGACCTCGTGCACGGCGCGACCGAGCAACCGCGGCTCGATTTCGCGGTGCAGCTGCGCGGGCCGGTGGTGGCGCCGGTCGAGCAGGCGATCCGCGCGGTGTGGACGCGCGCCGACCTGGGCCAGGATTTCCGCGAGGAGATGGTGGCCCTGGCGCGCAGCGCCGAGCCGATCGCGCGGGCCAAGCGGCTGATGCGCCGCCTGCGCATGCCGCGCGCCAAGGGCCTGCAGCTGAGCCCCGATGCGCTGCCGCCGGTGCGCGCGGCCTTCGTGCTGCGCGACAACCTGCGCCAGCGCCGCACCATCGAGCGCAGCTACATCGATGCGATCCGCAGCGCGCGCGAACGCGTCGACCTGATCAGCCCGTACTTCTACCCCGGCCGGCCGTTCCGGCGCGCGCTGCGCGATGCGGCCGACCGCGGGGTGGCGGTGCGGCTGCTGCTGCAGGGCAAGCTCGACTACCGCATCGCCGGGCTGGCCGCGCGCGTGCTCTACGACGAGCTGCTGACGCACGGCGTGCGCATCCACGAGTACACGCCGGCCTACCTGCACGCCAAGGTGGCGGTGATCGACGGCGACTGGGCGACGGTGGGCAGCTCGAACATCGATCCGCTGTCGCTGTTGCTGAACCTCGAAGCCAACGTGATCGTGCGCGACGAGGGCTTCGCCCGCTCGCTCGCGGCACGCTTCGATGCGGCGGTCGCGCTATCGCGCGAGATCGATCCCAAGCTCGCCCACCCGCGCACGCTGGCCGGCACCTTGCGGCGCGGCTTCGTCGCGTGGTGCGCGCACGTCTACCTGCGGATCGCCGGGCAGACCGGCCGCTATTGATGGCCGCCGACGACCTGGTGATCGAGCGGCCCGAGGGCCTGTACTGCCCGCCCGGCGACTTCTTCATCGACCCCTGGCGGCCGGTCGAGCGCGCGGTGATCACGCATGCGCACGGCGACCATGCGCGCCGCGGGCATGCGCACTACCTGGCATCCGCGCCGTCCGAGGGCGTGCTGCGCGCGCGGCTCGGCGACGACATCACGCTGCAGACGCTCGCCTACGGCGAGGCGATCGAGCACCATGGCGTGCGGCTCTCGCTGCACCCTGCTGGCCACGTGCTCGGCTCGGCGCAGGTGCGGCTGGAACATGGCGGGCGCGTGTGGGTCGCGTCGGGCGACTATTTCGTCAGCGGTGCGGGCGACGACAACGCCACCTGCACGCCGTTCGAGCCGGTGCGCTGCGACTGCTTCATCACCGAATCGACCTTCGGCCTGCCGATCTACCGCTGGCAGCCGCAGCGCGAGGTGTTCGCAGACATCGACGCCTGGTGGCGCGCCAATGCCGAGGCCGGCCGCGCGAGCCTGCTGATGGCCTACAGCTTCGGCAAGGCGCAGCGGCTGCTGGCGGGGGTGGATGCGTCGATCGGGCCGATCGTCGTGCACGGCGCGGTCGAACCGCTGAACCAGGCCTACCGGGCGGCCGGCGTGGCCTTGCCGCCGACGCAGCTCGCGACCGAGGTCGCCGACAAGGCCGGCTTCGCACGCGCGCTGGTGATCGCGCCGCCGTCGGTGCAGGGCTCGCCGTGGACGCGCCGCTTCGGCGAGCACGGCGATGCGTTCGCGAGCGGCTGGATGCAGCTGCGCGGCACGCGCCGCCGGCGCTCGATCGACCGCGGCTTCGTGCTGAGCGACCATGCCGACTGGCCGGGGCTGCAGCGCGCCATCGCCGCGACCGGTGCGAGCCGCGTGATCGTCACCCACGGCTACGAGGCGGTGATGGTGCGCTGGCTGCAGGAGCAGGGGCTGCAGGCCGGTGCGTTCCACACCGAATACGACGACGAGCGTGACGACGAACGGACGGCCGCGGCCGACCCGGAGCCCGCCGCATGAAGCGCTTCGCGCGGCTCTTCGCCGAACTCGACGCCACCACCGCCACCTCGGCCAAGGTGGCGGCGCTGCAGCGCTATTTCGCCGAAGCCGCGCCGGGTGACGCGGCCTGGGTGGTGTACTTCCTGTCCGGCGGCAAGCCGCGGCAGGTGGTGCCGACCGCGACGCTGCGCGTGCTGGCCTGCGAGCGCGCCGGCATCAGCGACTGGTTGTTCGAGGAGTGCTACCAGGCGGTCGGCGACCTCGCCGAGACGATCGCGCTGGTGCTGCCGGCACCGCAGCACGAGAGCGATGTCGGGCTGGCCGAGTGGGTCGAGCAGCGGCTGCTGCCGTTGCGCGGGCTCTCGCCGGCCGAGCAGGCGGCACGCATCGCCGGCTACTGGGACGAACTCGACGCCACCGGCCGCTTCCTGCTCACCAAGCTGATCGGCGGCGGCTTCCGCGTCGGCGTCAGCAAGCTGCTGGTGCAGCGCGCGCTGGCCGCGCACGCCGGGCTCGACGCCAAGCTGCTCGCGCAGCGCATGATGGGCTGGACCGATGCGAAGCAGACGCCCGATGCGGCGCGCTTCGCGGCGCTGGTCGTGGGGGAGGGCGAGGGCGCTGCGCCGCTCGGGCAGCCGTATCCGTTCTTCCTCGCGCATGCCGTCGAGGGATTGCCGCCCGAGTTCGACACGCGGCTCGGCGCGCCGGGCGACTGGCTGGTCGAATGGAAGTACGACGGCATCCGGGCGCAGATCGTGCGGCGCGGCGGCGAGACCTGGATCTGGTCGCGCGGCGAAGAGCTCGTCACCGAGCGTTTTCCCGAGGTCGTGGCGCTGGCCCGCGAGTGGCCCGACGGCACCGTGCTCGATGGCGAGATCCTGGTCTGGAAGGGCGATACGCCGGCGCCGTTCAACCTGCTGCAGCAGCGCATCGCGCGCAAGACGCTGACCAAGCGCGTGCTGGCCGACGCGCCGGCCAGCTTCATCGCCTACGACCTGCTCGAGTGGGAAGGCGTCGACTTGCGCAGCCGGCCGCAGCGCGAGCGGCGCGCGTTGCTCGACGCCGCGTCCGCAGGGCGAACGATGCGGGTGTCACCGGTCGAGCAGCGCGACAGCTGGGCGGCGCTGGCCGCGCTGCGCGAGGAATCGCGGGCGCGGGGCGTCGAGGGCTTCATGCTCAAGCATGCCGAGGCGCAGTACGGCAGCGGCCGGCGCAAGCAGGAGGGACTGGCGGGCGGCACCTGGCTGAAGTGGAAGATCGACCCGCTGAGCGTCGACGCGGTGCTGGTCTACGCCCAGGCCGGGCATGGGCGGCGCGCGAGTGTCTACACCGACTACACCTTCGCGGTGTGGAGCCGCCCGCYGGCCGATGCGGCCGAGGCGCAGGCGGTGGTCGAGGCGATCGCCCGGCGCGAACCGGCGCAGCCCGGTGCGCTGCAGCTGGTGACCTTCGCGAAGGCGTATTCGGGTTTGAGCGATGGCGAATTCGCCGAGGTTGACCGCATCATCCGACAGACGACCCTCGAAAAATTCGGGCCAGTACGCAGCGTGCGGCCCACACTGGTGTTCGAGCTCGGCTTCGAGGGCATCAATGCGAGCCCGCGCCACAAGAGCGGAATCGCCGTGCGGTTTCCACGCATGCTGCGGATCCGCAACGACAAGCCTTTGCATGAGGCCGACAGCCTCGCTACGCTGCAGGCACTGATGAGAGAGAGGGAGCCTTCGCATGACGGAGACAGCTGACACATCCTACGACTGCGACCTGTTCGTGATCGGCGCCGGCAGCGGCGGCGTGCGGGCGAGCCGCATGGCCTCGCAGCTCGGCGCGAAGGTGATCCTGGCCGAGGGCAGCGCGCTCGGCGGCACCTGCGTGAACCTCGGTTGCATCCCGAAGAAGCTGTACAGCTACGCTGCGCACTACCACGAGGCCTTCGCGCAGGCGCGCGGCTTCGGCTGGGCGCTGGCCGAGCCCGTGTTCGACTGGGACGTGCTGAAGGCGCGGCGCGGCGCCGAGATCGCGCGGCTGAACGGCGTGTATGCAGAGCTGCTGCGCGGTGCCAACGTGCAGCTGGTGCGCGGCTGGGCCAAGCTGCTCGATGCGCACACCGTGGCGGTGAAGACGACGACGCACGAGCAGCGCTTCACCGCGCGGCACATCCTGCTGGCCACCGGCGGCGAGCCGCTGCGCATCGAAGGCCCGGGCGCGCAATGGGCGATGAGCTCCGACGACATGTTCGACCTGTCGCCGTTCCCGAAGCGGCTGGCGGTGGTGGGCGGCGGCTACATCGCCTGCGAGTTCGCTTCGATCTTCCACGGGCTGGGCTCGAAGGTGACGCTGCTGCACCGCGGGCCGCAGCTGCTGCGCGGCTTCGACGGCGAGATGGCGCGCTTCGTCACCGCCGAGATGCGCAAGAAGGGCATCGACATCCGGCTCGAGTCGCGCATCGCCGCGGTGGAGCGGCGCGGCGAGGTGCAGCGCCTGCAGCTGGCCGACGACAGCGTGCTCGAGGCCGACACCGTGCTGCACGCCACCGGCCGGCGCGCGCGCAGCCGCGGCCTGGGGCTGGCCGAGGTGGGCGTGAAGGTCAACGAAGACTGCACGGTGCCGGTGGACGAGGGCTTCACGACCAACGTGCCCTCGGTGCACGCGCTGGGCGACCTGGTCGGCCACAAGGCGCTGACGCCGGTGGCGCTGGCCGAGGCGATGGTGCTGATCGACCGGCTGTTCGGCGACGGCCGCCGGCCGGTGCTCGACTACGCGACGGTGCCGACCGCGATCTTCACGCACCCGCAGGCCGCGACGGTGGGGCTGAGCGAAGAGGTGGCGCGCACGCGGCACGGCGTGCTGCGCATCTACCGCAGCGAGTTCAAGCCGCTGCAGCACACGCTGAGCGGCAGCACCGAGCGCACGCTGCTGAAGCTGGTGGTCGACGACGCGAGCGACCGGCTGCTGGGCGCGCACATGGTGGGCGGCGATGCCGGCGAGGTGCTGCAGGGCTTCGCGGTCGCGGTGCAAGCGGGGCTGACGAAGGCGCAGCTCGACCGCACGATCGGCATCCACCCGACGGTGGCGGAGGAGTTCGTGACGATGCGGGTGGCGGCGTCGAGGGGGTGATCGCACGACGTCGGGCACCCGGGCCCGACGACGGACAATGCGGGGTTTCGCCCCGCCTGCGTCCCCATGTCCCTGACCGCGCTCTGCCTCGTCCTGACCGCCGCCCTGCTGCACGCCGCCTGGAACCTGGTCGCCAAGAAGGCCGGCGGCGACAGCCGCTTCGCACTGCTGTGCAGCCTGATGATCCTGGTGCTGTGGGCGCCGGTCGGCATCTGGGCCGCCTGGGATGCGGTGCCGCTGTGGGGCTGGAAGGAATGGGCGCTGATCTTCGCGAGCGGCATCGCCCACCTCGTCTACTTCAACGTGCTGCTGCGCGGCTATGCGGCGAGCGACCTGACGGTGGTGTACCCGGTGGCGCGCGGCACCGGGCCGCTCATCAGCTCGTTCGGCGCGCTGCTGCTGCTCGACGAGCACATGAGCCTGGGCGGCGTGCTGGGCGTGTTCGCGGTCACCGGTGGCGTGTTCCTGATCGCCGGCGGCCCGTCGCTGTGGGCGCGCGCGCACGACCCGGTGCAGCGGCAGCGCGTGATGGCGGGCCTGGGCTACGGTGCGGCCACCGGCTGCATGATCGCGCTGTACACGCTGATCGACGGCTACTCGGTGAAGGTGATGCTGATCTCGCCGATCCTGATCGACTACTTCGGGAATCTCGCCCGCGTGCCGTTCATGCTGCCCGGCGCGCTGCGGCGGCCCGAGGCCTTCATGGAATCGGCGCGCGCGCTGTGGCGCCACGCGCTGGTGCTGGCGGTGGTCAGCCCGTTCGGCTACATCCTGGTGCTGTATGCGGCGCGGCTGGCGCCGCTGTCGCACGTGGCGCCGGCGCGCGAGGTGTCGATGCTGTTCGCCGCGCTGCTCGGCGGGCGGCTGCTGGGCGAGGGCGAGCGCGGGACGCGCATCGCGGGGGCGGCGTGCATTGCGGCGGGGGTGGTGGGGCTGGCGACGGGGTGAGTGCAAGGTCTTCGGATCTTCGTGCCCGATCGCAAACGGACGGAGATGCATGACGTGACGCAGGCGGGAACCGACGACGGGTGGGCGTGACTCAGGGTGACGTGCTGTACGCAGGAGTGGTTGCGGCGATGCGCGTCTGATGTTGCTCCGCCCAGTCAATCACATGAACACGACCCGACAGATCTCTCGCTCCTGCAGCGCTCCCGGCTGGAATCAAGCCTCGCTCAGGCGAACGCGCCAAGCCCGGGGGCCCACCGGCACGACGAGCAAGTACGCCGCGCTGAATGCTCACGGCCCGACCCTGGTGCTTCAGGAGCGGATGGTGGGGGCGAGGACGGCGGCGGCCCTGGCGTTGTTTCCCGTCGCCTGGGACGAGTTCCGCCGTGTCCTGTCGGCACTGCCTGCGAATGCGCTCTGGTCGATCGCCCTCACGCAGGGCGAGTCGACGAATCGTTTGAGCCGGGCGTTCGAGGAGGTCTACCCATCCTCGACGGGTGGCTGCGGAACAGAGCTCGCGGCCCTGAGGCATGACGTCAACGTGTGCGACCTCGTTGCACCTGTCCTGCAAGTCCTGCTGATCGATCTGGTCGGCCGGTTGCCGAGGCACCTGCAGCAGCCAGTCGCCGTGAAGAATGTCGGTACGCACTGGTGGTGCGAAGTCGGAGAGGGCCCGAAGGCGGTCGTGTTCGACTTCTGGGTGGCGCTGCCGGAAGCGCATCTCCAAAGCGAGGGCGTCTTTTCGCGCCAGGTCGGCGCGAGCGTCCATTCCGTCTGGTATCCGGGAGAGCCCGTCACCCTCG
This sequence comes from Rhizobacter sp. P3_C12, assembly GCF_056402735.1. Classification (NCBI taxonomy): domain Bacteria; kingdom Pseudomonadati; phylum Pseudomonadota; class Betaproteobacteria; order Burkholderiales; family Sphaerotilaceae; genus Rhizobacter; species Rhizobacter sp. P3_C12. The sequence continues at coordinate 8,072 of NZ_JBFUGW010000100.1, read as the reverse complement.
ATTGGCAACGGCTTCGCCGTGAGGGCCACCCTGCGTGGCTGAGCGCGCCGTTTGCGGTCACGCCGGCGGATGACCCGGGCTGGGCGGATGCATTCGCCGACGGCTTGCTGGCGGGCGAGATGCCGATCTTGTGGAATCGCTTCGAATCGATCTCCGGGAACACGGAGCGCGAGCACCTCGGGATGGCGGCGAACGAACGCACGGTCTACGTCGATCGCGAGAAGGGGCAGCGCTTCAATGGCGATCTGATCGACGACACACGTCTGAAGGAAGTGCTGAGGGGAGAAGCCGCGCGCCGTCGGAGCGGGTTCCCTGAGCAGGCGCTTCGGCCGCGCATCCAGGCCCTGTCACCTGCCGCGTGGTTGAAGACCCTGCGCACTCACGCACGGCGTGGTGACATGCTGCTGGTGTCGGCTTTGCTTCGTGATGCGGGCGATGCAGCGCGAGCGCGGCACATGAATGCAGCTGGACTTGCGTCGGTGCTGAGGGATGTCGCAGGGAAATATGGCGGAGATGACGGGCAGGTCATCGAGGTCGTGCACGCACTGCTCGATGCCGGCGCATCACTCGATGATGCCGACGAGCGCGGAATGACCGCGCTGATGCATGCCTGCGAAGCCGGCCATCTGGCGCTGGCCGATGCACTGCATGCGGCGGGAGCAGGCGCCGAACTGCTCGCGTCGGACGGCAGTACGGTGCTGCATCTGGCCTGCAGTTCATGGCGTGCCGATGAGATGGCGGCCTGGTTGCTCACGCTGCCCGGGTTGTCAGCCCGGCTGACGGGTTGCAGGGACGAGCGCGGCAAGACACCCGCCGATCGTGCACGCGTGGCGGGTCGCGACGTTCTGGCCGAGGACCTGGCCGACCGCGCCGCCGGGAGGCGACGCGAGGATTGAGTGCCACGAGGGTCACCCCCGCACGAACGCCCTCAACTCCCCCGCCATCCGCTTCAACGACGGCTGGTGGATGTACATCATGTGCCCCGCCTCGAAGTAGCTGACGCTGATGTTCTGGCGCAGCGGCTCGCGCAGCCCCAGGTGGCTCAGCGTGTAGTCGCCGGCGGCATGCGGCGTCGCGAGGTCGTAGTACCCGCTCGCCACGTACACCCGCATCGCAGGGTTCGCATGCATCGCGCGCCGCAGGCTGCCGCCGAYGTTCACGTACTTGCCCGCGAAATCCTTCCAGCCCCACTTGTCCCAGATCGGCGCGTGCACCACATAGGGCGCGTCGGTCTCGAACTTCAGCGTGTCCTTCAGCAGCCGGTTGATGCCGGTCGCATACGCGCCCAGCAGGTTGCTCATCGCCGGGTCGCCCTCGGGCTCCTCGCCGGCATCGTCGCGGTCCAGGCCGAGGAAGCGGCTGTCGAGCCGCCCCACCGTCTGGCCGCGCTCGCGCAGCAGCTCCTTGAAGTAGCGGAACTCGCGCGGCCGCAGGTCGCAGCGCAGTACGTACGCGGTGCTCAGCCCGCTGTACAGCGCCACCTGCTCGGCGATGCGCTGGCGCGCCTTCGCGTCGAGCGCCGAGCCCTGCATCAGCGCCACCGTGTAGTCGCCGAGCGCGAAGGCCTCGGCCGCCGCGATCACCTCGGCCAGCGGCTTCTTCTGCAGCGCCGGCGCCAGCGCGCGGTGGTACCAGGCGGTGGCCGCATAGGTCGGCAGGAACAAGGGGTAGGGCAGCTCGTTGCCGTGGTCGAAGTGCAGCGTCTGCAGGTCGACCGCCAGCGACACCAGCATCACCCCGTTCAGGAACACGTCGTGCTTGTCCTGCAGGTGCAGCGAGAGGCCGGCCGCGCGCGTCGTGCCGTAGCTCTCGCCGATCAGGTACTTCGGGCTGCCCCAGCGGCCGTAGCGCGCCAGGTACAGCCGGATGAACTCGCCCACCGCGTCGAGGTCGCGCTGGTAGTCGTGGAACTCGGTCACCTTCTCGCCCTCGACCATGCGCGAATGGCCGGTGCCCACCGGGTCGATGAAGACCAGGTCGCTGTCGGTCAGCAGCGTGTGCTCGTTGTCGGTCAGCGCATAGGGCGGCGGCGGCGCGTTGCCCATCTCGTCGGTCACGACCCGCTGCGGGCCGAGGATGCCCAGGTGCAGCCACACGCTGCTCGAGCCCGGCCCGCCGTTGAAGCTGAACGTGACCGGCCGCGTCTCGGGCTTCACGCCCTTCAGCGTGTACGCGATGAAGAACAGGCTGGCGCGCGGCTTGTCGGCGCTGCGCTGGCCGTCGCGCTGCTCGTCCTCGCGCAGCACGATGGTGCCGCAGGTCACGCTGTAGTCCAGCTTGCGCTTGCCGACGACCGTGCGGTGTTCGGTGGTGACGAGGCGCTCCTTCGGCTCCCGCTCTTTCGTGTCCCTCGCGTCCCGTTCTTTCGATTCCTCGCGCGAAGCAGGCGAGGGCGTGGACTTGTCGGCAGGGGTGTCGGCCATGGGAGATCGCTAGAGTGGGGGCACTACTGTACCGGCACCCCATGACCTCTGCTCCCCTCCCGAACCAGCAACTCGCCGGCGTCGACTTCACCAGCCGGCCGACGCGCCGCAAGCCGATCACCGTGGCGCGCGGCCAGGCGTCGCGCGATGTCGTGCGGCTGGAACGCGTCGACACGCACGAAAGCTTCGACGACTTCGCCGCATGGCTGCGCACGCCCGGCCCGTGGCTGGCTGCCTTCGATTTCCCGTTCGGCCTGCCTCGCGAGCTGGTGCAGGCGCTCGGCTGGCCGATGGACTGGCTGCCGTTGATGCACCACTACGCCGGCCTGTCGCGCGACGAGATCCGCACGCGCTTCGCGGCGTTCTGCGATGCGCGGCCGGTGGGCGCGAAGTTCGCGCACCGGGCGGCCGATGGCCCGGCCGGCTCGTCGCCGTCGATGAAGTGGGTCAACCCGCCGGTCGCGTACATGCTGCATGCCGGCGTGCCGCTGCTGATCGATGCCGGGGTGGACCTGCCCGGGCTGCACCCGGGCGATGCACAGCGCGTCGCGCTCGAGGGCTACCCCGGCCTGCTGGCGCGCGAGCTGATCGGCCGCCGCTCGTACAAGGCCGACGACAAGGCGCGGCAGACGCCCGATCGCCTGATCGCCCGCAAGGACCTGCTCGAGGCGCTGGAGCAGGGCCGCTCGCGCCTCGGCCTGCGGCTGCGCCTGTCGCATGCGCAGCGCGATGCGCTGGTGGCCGATGCGTCGGGTGATCGGCTCGATGCCGTGCTGTGCCTGATGCAGGCGGCGTGGGCCGCGGGGCAGGCGGGCTTCGGCCGGCCGACGGATGCCGACCCGCTCGAAGGCTGGATCGTGTCGTCTTCTCTTGTGAAGCCTCTTTCTTGATTTCTGTATTGACAGAAATATCCGACGACCCTAGAGTCCACCTCATGAACCTGTCGCCGACCCTGACCCGATTCGTCCTGCACTGGGGCGAGATGGGCACGCGCTGGGGTGTCAACCGCACGGTCGCGCAGATCCACGCGCTGCTCTTCATCACCGGCCGGCCGATGCATGCCGAGGAGATCGCCGACACGCTGGACGTCGCGCGCTCGAACGTCAGCAACAGCCTGCGCGAGCTGCAGGGCTGGAACCTGATCAAGCTCGTGCACCTGGCCGGCGACCGGCGCGATCACTTCGAGACCTCGACGCAGGTGTGGGAGTTGCTGCGCACTGTGGTGCGTGAGCGCCAGCGCCGCGAGATCGCGCCCACCATCGAGGTGCTGAACGAGTTGCTGGCCGATCCGGCGCTCAGCCGCGACCCCGCCGAGGCGCGCCTGCGCATCCGCGAGACGCAGGAACTGCTGGTCACGCTGACGGCATGGAGCGACGAGATGCTGAAGCTCGACACCGACACGCTGACCAAGGTGCTGAAGCTCGGCGCCAAGATCAAGAAGCTGCTCGGCCGCGACGGCGCAGCAGCCGAAGAGATCAACCCGGTGCAGTTGTTGGGTCCCTGAGGCTGAAATTTTTTTTGCTCATGAGTTTCTCTAAAGACAGAAATTACTGACGGAGCGATCTGAATGAACCAAGCCCTGTACCCGATGACGCTGCTCTACGACGCCGCCTGCCCGGTGTGCTCGCTGGAGATGGACCACCTGTGGGAGCGCAACGCGGCGGGCCGCCTGGCCTTCGTCGACATCAGTGCCGAGGGCTTCGACCCGACGCCCTATGGCATCACGCTGCAGGCGATGAACGAGGAGATCCACGCGATCGCGGCCGACGGCCGGGTGCTGCACGGTGTGCAGGTGCTGCGGCTGGCCTATGAGGCAGTGGGCCTGGGCTGGGTGCTGAAGCCGGTTGGCTGGGCGCCGTTGCAGCCCGCGTTCGAGCTGGGCTACCGCTGGTTCGCGCGGCATCGCCAGGCGATCTCGCGGGCGAGCGCGCCGCTGGTGCGCGGCATCCGGCGGGTTCGTGCTGCGCGCATGGCGGCCCGCATGCAGGCCTGCCGCGATGGCGCCTGCCGCACCCACCGCGGCGAGTGAGGCGGCCATGCGCAACGAAGTCACCACGGTTCACGCGACGGAAGGGTGCAGCGCGGTCGAGGGCCGCGTCGCGTGGGCGCCGCAGCGCTCGCTGTGGTGGTTCGCGATGCTGGCCGGCGGCATGCTGGCCGTCACCCGCTACGCGAGCTGGAGCGGCTTCGCGCTGTTCCTCGCAAGCAGTGCCGTCACGCTGTGCCTCGGCCACTCGCTGGGCATGCATCGGCGCTTGATCCACCGCGCCTATGCCTGCCCGCTGTGGCTCGAACGCGTGCTGGTCTACCTCGGCGTGCTGGTCAGCATGGCCGGCCCGGCCGGCATGATGCGCACGCACGACCTGCGCGACTGGGCGCAGCGCCAGCCGCACTGCCACGATTTCTTCGCGCACCGCCGCAGCTTCCTCGTCGACGCGTGGTGGCAACTGCACTGCGAGCTGCGCCTCGCCCGGCCGCCGCGCTTCGAGCTGCCGGCGCACCTCGCGAACGACCGCGTGCTGATGGCCCTCGAGCGCCACTGGCTGCTGCAGCAGCTGCCGTGGGCGCTGCTGTTCTTCGCGCTCGGCGGCATCGGCTGGGTGCTGTGGGGCGTGTGCCTGCGCTGCGTGGTCGGCCTCACCGGGCACTGGATGGTCGGCCACTTCGCGCACCGCACCGGCCACCGCAGCTGGCATGTCGACGGCGCCGGCGTGCAAGGCCACGACGTGCGCGGCTGTGGCCTCATCACTTTCGGCGAGGGCTGGCACAACAACCACCACGCGTTTCCCGGCTCGGCCCGCCTCGGGCTCTATCCGGGCCAAGCCGATCCGGGCTGGTGGGTGCTGTGCACGCTGCAGCGCATCGGGCTGGTGTGGGACATCAGCCTGCCGGCCACCTTGCCGCCCCGCGCCACGCTGCAGGCGCTCGAACCCGAGGCGGTGCGCGCGTTCGATGTCGCGGCGCCGGCGCGCTGCTGCTTCTCAAGGAGTCCATCATGAAGGTCCTCGTCTGTGGATCGACCGGCTGCATCGGTGCAGCGGTCGTGCATGCGCTGCGTGCGCGCGGCCACAAGGTGATCGAAGCCTCGCGCCGGCCGGGCGCGGCGCGCGAGCACTGGCCGCTCGATTTCTCCCACCCGGTGTCGCCGCAGCACTGGGCTGCGCGGCTGCGCGAGGCGCAGGTCGACACGGTGGTCAACTGCGTCGGCATCCTGGTGCCTTCGCGCGGGCAGCGCTTCGAGCGCGTGCATGCGCAGGGGCCGATCGAGCTGTTCCGCGGCGCAGCGCTCGCGGGCGTGCGGCGGGTGATCCAGGTGTCGGCCCTCGGCGTCGGCGCCGAGGGCATCGGCAGCGCCTACCTGCACAGCAAGCTGCTCGCCGATGACCTGCTCGCGACCCTGCCGATCGACTGGGCGGTGCTGCGGCCATCGCTGGTCTACGGGCCGCGCAGCGCGAGCGCCGCGTTGTTCGCGACGCTCGCGGCGCTGCCGGTCGTCAGCCTGCCGGGGCGCGGCGCGCAACGGCTGCAGCCGCTGCACGTCTACGAGCTGGCCGAGGCGATCGCGCGGCTGGTCGAGCAGCGCGGCACGCTGCGGGCGGTGCACGAGATCGGCGGCCCCGAGAGCGTGAGCTACCGCGAGATGCTGGCCGCCTACCGCGCGGCGCTCGGCCTGGGCGAGCCGCTGTGGCTGCCGGTGCCGATGCCGCTGATGAAGCTCGCGGCCCGCGTGGCGCAGCTGCTGCCGCAGAAGGCCTTCAGCCCCGAGACGATGCGCCTGCTGGAACGCGGCAGCGTGCCGGCCGCGAATGCGCTGCCGGCCTTGCTGGGCCGCTCGCCGACGGCCCTGGCGCAGGGCCTGCGCATCAGCCCGCCCGAGCCGCGCATCGACCTGCGCGGCCGCTTCGCGCACGCGGTCTCGCTGCTGCAGAAGCTGACGATCGGCGTGCTCGCGGTGCTGCTGTGGATCTCGCACACGCGATGAGTGCCGAGCACCTTCCGTTCCGCTACCGCTGGCCGGTGCTGGCCGGGGCGCTGGCCGGCATCGCGCTGCGGTTGGTGTTCTCCGGCGTGGCCGGCGGCCACTGGTCAGCGATGGCCGGCGCCTTCGTGTTCCTCGCGCCGATCGCGGTGGGCATGGTCACCGTCTACGTGGCCGAACGCGAGCACCGGCGCTCGTGGCTCTACTACCTCGGCGCACCGTTCCTTGCCACCGCGCTGTTCGTCATTGGCACGCTGCTCATCAACATCGAGGGGCTGATCTGCGCGATCGTCATCGCGCCGCTGTTCGGCGTGCTGGGCAGCATCGGCGGGCTGCTGATGGGCATCGCCTGTCGTGTCTCGGGCTGGCCGCGGCCGACGCTGTATGCCGCCGGCGTGCTGCCCTTGCTGATGGGCGCCCTGGTGCCCGGCACCGCGCTGCAGGATGACCGCAGCCAGGTCGAACGCAGTGTGTGGATTGCCGCGCCGCCCGCGGCGGTGTGGCAGCAGTTGACGCAGCTGCCCGACATCCGGGCCGACGAGGTCGCGCGCGGCTGGGCGTACCGCATCGGCGTGCCGCCGCCGCAATCAGGTGTCACCGGCGCGGCCGGGCAGCGCGTGCAGCATTTCCGGATGGGCAAGGGCATCCACTTCGACGGCGACATCACCGAGTGGCAGCCGGCCCGCCGCATCGCGTGGACCTACCGCTTCGCTGACGACTCGGTTCCCGCCGGCGCGCTGGACGACCACGTGCGCATCGGCGGCCTGTACTTCGACCTGCTCGACACGGTGTTCGAGCTGGAGCCCGAGCGCGGCGGCACCCGGCTCGCGATGCGCACGCGCTACCGCGTCAGCACGCAGTTCAACTTCTATGCGGAGGGTGTCGCGCGGCTGCTGCTCGGCAACGTCAGCGAGGTGCTGCTCGAACTCTATGCGCGACGCTCAGAGGTTCACACCGTCTCGTGTTTCAGCTCGATGGTGCCGCGCGCCACGTAGCGCTGGAAATCGCCGATCGGGATCGCGGTCGAGCCGTGGGTGTCACCGTCGACCCAACTGAGCGTGGCGTCGGTGAGGGTGGTCTCGACCTCGATCGGGCCGGGGCGGATCTCGATCGGCTGGCCGTCGCCTTCGCGGTATTCGACCTTGCCGATGATCTGGGCTTCTTGCGTCATGGGGTGTCCTCCTTGGTGACCCAAGGGTCCACGGCCCGGCCGGCCACGAGAATCGGACGGCACGCCGCGTGGGCGTCAGCCGTCTCCTACATCGCAGGCCGGCCGCCCCTGGTCAGAGGGCGTTGACCTTCTCTTTCAGGCGCAGGGCCTTCTGACGTTCCAGCTTGGCCGTGTCGTTGGCCGGATCGAGCTCAAGCACCTTGTCCCAGGACTTGATCGCGCCGTCGAGATCCTGGCGCGCGAGCGCCGAGCGGGCGTTGCGCGAATGGGTGTCGACCAGCCGCTTGCTGGTGGCATCCACCTTCGGGCCGGCGGCGGCAATGCCCAGGCTGGCGGCCTGCTTGTAGTCGGCCAGGGCGCGTTCCAGGTTGCCGGCCTTGGCCGACGCTTCGCCCGAGCGGAAGGCCTTCTCGCCGGCCGAGGGCTCGGCTGGCGCCACCGGTGCGGCGGCGACCGGCGGCGGGGCCGGCTCCGGCGCGGGCTCGGGCTTGGCCGGCAC
>NZ_JBFUGW010000099.1:0-21690 GCF_056402735.1 Rhizobacter sp. P3_C12 | reverse complement strand
GTGCGGTTGCCGTTCGGGTCGTAGGCGATCGACCAGCTCGATGCGGCCGTCGTGATGCTGGTGAGCCGGCTGTTCTCGTCGTAGCTGAAGCTCTGATCCAGCGTTGGTTGCGCGGTACCGTCACTGGCTAGCAGGTGCGTGAAGCCGCTGATGCGATCGGCCGCGTCGTAGCTCACGTCGCGCAGCGCATTGCCCAGCGGGTAGCGCACGATGCGACCGCTCAAGTCGAACAAGCGCATGTGAGTCACGAGGCCGCTGGTCATGTGCCAGTCCCAGCCGCTCACCGGGCCGAAGGGCTCCCACTTCACGTTGCTGATCAGCGAGACGGGCGTGCTGCCCGCGTCCTTGGCCAGGCTCATGCCGATGAGTTCGCCGACATCGCGCGTGATCACCAGCACCCGGCCTGACGGGTAGGTGATCGTCATCAGGTCGCCGTGCGAGTAGGCGTACTTCACCGTCGTCACGATCGGCTCCGTGTTCGCACCGGCCTTGGCGTTCACCGATTGCACGACTTCGGTGATCCGTCCCCGTGGGTCGTACTTGACACGGGCAAAGCCGGCCGGGTGATCGGTTCGACTCAGACGGCCGATGCTGTAGGTGTAGTCCGGGCCGGTGAGGTCCCAGGTCCAGGTGATGGTCTGGCTCGGCTGACCGCTCTGCGTGTAGACGACGCTGGTCAGCCGGCCTTCGAGGTCATAGGTGTAGGTCTCGGTGACGCCACGGCTGTCGGTGCGGGTCTTCAGGCGACGGGCAGCGTCGTAGGTGATGTTGGTGATGCCGGTGTCCGGGCTGATCAACTGCATCGCATCGCCGAAGCCGTTGCGCGGGTACTGCGTGACCAGGCTGCGCGGGTCGGTCACCTTCGTCGGTCGGCGGCCTCCGTCGTACTCAATCGCGGTCTTGCCGTTCTTCGGATCCGTCAGCTCCTTCACGCGGTACTGCGGGTCATAGCCCACACGCGTTTGAACGTTCAACCCGCCCGGATCACGGGTGATCTTTGTGATGTTTCCTTCGGCGTCGTACTCATACGCACGGACCGGCGTCGGAGACACCGGCGGAGGTGGGATGTCAGCGTGGCAGGGAACAGCAGGCAGAAGCAGGCAGGTCGTGACAGCAAGGACCCCTGCATGGGTCGTCGTGTTCATGGTCGAGTTTTGGCAAGCGGTTGATCGATTCGCGCTGCCACACCCTCTCAAGGGGACTGCCTGGCCCGCGCACTGCGCGCATTGAACCGCCGACCTGAATCGATGGCAAGCGTTGCGTGTGGCCGTCGGCGGCCTGCGACACGCCACCGATTGACGATGACACCCATCGCCAATTTGCGTATCTGCGCGCGCCCGCGCAGATACGAAATCAGTGTGCAGAAACGATGGAGACGTTCCTTTCCGAGGACGACGATCAATCCACAGGCCCCGCCGCCGGAATCGTCAGCAGCAACTCCGACTCGTCCACCAACCTGTAGACCGGGCACTTGCCCGACAGGCGCTCGCTGTTGTCGAGAATGATCTGCACACCCTCGCCGCGCTTGTCCATCATCGCGCTGCGCCCCGTCAGGTCGCGCTCATCGTCGGGCACCACGCACTTGGCCAGCAGGCTGGTGATGGCCTCGTTCCGCGCCGCCTGTCGACAGGGCAGGCTGTCGACCGTCATGGTGTTGGGACTGACGCCCGGCGAATACAACTCCAGGCGGTCCGAGAACATGCGCAACCTGATCTTTGCGCCATGGATCGAATAGTCGCGATGCGCCACGGCGTTCACCAGGGCCTCGAACACGGCGTTCATGTCGTACTGGGGCAGGTCACGCCGCCCCTCGCGCTTGGTCGCCGCGATCCGCATGTTCCTGCGAACGAAGTGACAGGCCGCCAGCACCTGCGCGTCGAGCGGCCCTGCCAGGTCCTTGGCGTCGATCTGATGGTAGGTGCCCTCGCCGGGCGGCAGCACATCGGTGCCGCGGTAGGCAACCGCCCGGATGAACGCGTTGGGCAACCAGCGTCGCGGATCTTCGCTCGCCATCAACACACCGGACACCGTGGGACGCAGCGCCCCATCCGCATCCCCACGGGCCACGGCCAGCTTGTCCAGCAGCACGTCCCGGCTGTCGGCAATGCGTGGACCGACAAAGCGTTGCCACAGCTGCGGGACCAGATCGTCCAGCGTCGCCCCAGGCACCAGCTCTTCAGAAAACACAGTCAGATCTCCTGACCCCATCGCTCAACGCAGATTCAACGCCTGCGTCAAATCCCCCATCGCCGCCGACCCGTTCTTCGCGAGTCCTTCATCGCGCATCTTCAATCCCGGCAGCGTCTCCAGCTGCCAGCGCCGCGTGATGAAGCGCAGGATCGATCCGGTGTCGTACGGCGTGTGGTCGACGAAGCCCTTCTTCGCCCACGGCGACACGATGATCGCCGGGATGCGCGTGCCCGGCCCCCACACGTCGCCCTTCGGCACCGGCGCGTGGTCCCAGAAGCCGCCGTTCTCGTCGTAGGTCACGACCACCAGCATGTGCTTCCACTGCGGGCTCTGCTGCAGCTTCGCGATCAGGTCGGCGATGTGCTGGTCGCCCGACGCCACGTCGGCATAGCCCGCATGCTGGTTCAGGTTGCCCTGCGGCTTGTAGAACGTCACCGGCGGCAGCGTGCCCGCGGCCGCATCCTTCAGGAAGCTCTCGTCGAAATCCTTCAGGTGCGCCTTGCGGTACGCGGCCTTCGCCGGATCGGTCGGGTCGACCGTCGCGTAGTAGTTGAACGGCTGGTGGTGCGTCTGGAAGCCGATCGGCGACGCATAGATCACCTTGCGCGCCACCGCCGCCGGCTGCCGGCCCTCGTCGGTGGCGGTGTTCCACGCGCCGCCGTACCAGGCCCAGTCGACGCCCTTGCGGTCGAGCATGTCGCCGATCGTCGCCTGCGTCTGCGGCGGCAGCGTGTTGGCCTTGCCCGCATCGGCCAGCAGGTCGCTGCCCGCGGCCGCCGGCGGCACGCCGCTCGGTTGATACGCCGGCTGCATCGTGTTGACCGCGTAGTACTTGCCGTCACCGGCGTAATCAGCCGGCGTCAGGTTGCTGCTGTTGACATACTTCGGCGGCCCGGCGATCGCCGACGACGGCGAATCGGGCCGCGTCGTGAGCTTCGAACTCCAGCGCCCGTCGGCCAGCCGGTCGACCGCCGAGATCGAGCCCTTGGCCGGCGACTGCTCGGCATCGGGGTACACCGGCACGCAGGCGCACACCAGGTACTGGTGGTTCAGGAACGAGCCGCCGAATGCGCCCATGTAGAAGCGATCCGCCAGCACGTACTGCTGCGCGATCTGCCACAGCCGCATCCGGCTGCCGTCGTAGTAGCCGAGCGACAGGCYGCCGCCATCGGCCCAGGCGGCGAACTTGTCGTTGCGCCCGCCGTTGATCTGCATCTGGTTCTCGAAGAAGCGGTGGTACAGGTCGCGCGTGATCACGTCCTGCCCGACCTTCACGCCGCTGCCCTGGTAGCCCGCATCGGCATCGATCTGGAACGGCCGGTTGTCCTGGTTCGCAGTCGCGCCCTGCGCCAGCGTCACCGCCTGCCCTGCCGCGGTGACGCCGCCCCAGGTCTGCGGCAGCTTGGGCAGCACGACGTTGCTGTCGCGCTCGGTCTGCGGCTGCCAGGTGCCGCGCGACGACGGGTTCACGCCGGGGATGCCGTCGGCACCGGGGAACAGGCCGTACAGGGTGTCGAAGGCGCGGTTCTCCGCAAAGATCACGACGACCGTCTGGATGCTGTCCTGCAGCTTCGCATCGCTGACGGGTCCGCCCGCCGGCGGTGGGGTGCCGCACGCGGCAAGGGAGGCCGCCAGCGCGACGGCAGTGGCACGGATCTTCATCGGTCGCTCTCCTGGTTGTTCTTCGAGGGAGCGCTATCTTCCTTCATTTCCTCCCGTCATTTCGGCAGCGGCTTCAGCTGCTGCAGCAAGGTCGGGATCAGCTCGCTGACCGTCGGGTGGATGTGCATCGCCCGCGCGATCACCGTGTACGGCGCGTTCGCCGCCATCACGTCGAGCAGCGAATGCACGATCTCGTCGCCGTCGATGCACAGCAGCGACGCGCCGAGGATGCGCTCGGTCTGCGCATCCACCAGCACCTTCATGAAGCCCTGCGTCTCGCCGCGCTCCTTCGCGCGGCCGACCCGCGTCATCGGCATCACGCCGACCAGCGCATCGCGCCCGCTCGCCCGCACCTCGGCCTCGGTCATGCCGACGCGCCCGAGCGGCGGGTCGATGTAGAGCGCATAGGCCGGGATGCGGTCGCTGACGCGGCGCGGATCGTCGTCCAGCAGGTTGGCGGCGACGATCTCGTGGTCGTTGTACGAGGTGTGCGTGAACGCGCCGCGGCCGTTGCAATCGCCCATCGCCCAGAGGCCGGGCACGCTGGTGCGCAGCTGGTCGTCGACCTCGATGTAGCCGCGTGCATCGCAGATCACGCCGGCGTGCTCGAGCCCGAGATCGTCGGTGTTCGGGCGGCGGCCCACGGCCACCAGCAGGTGGCTGCCGGTGAGCTCGCGCGGCCGGCCGTCCTGCAGGATGCTCAGGCGGATGGCGCCATCGGCAGCGCGGGCCAGCGAGAAATCGCGCGCCATCGTGAGCACCTCGACGCCCTCGCGCTCGAGGATCGCGCGCACCTCGGCCGACACCTCCGGATCCTCGCGCGACACCAGGCGCCCGCCATGCTCCAGCACCGTGACGCGTGCGCCGAAGCGGCGGTGCATCTGCGCGAACTCCAGCCCGATGTAGCTGCCGCCGATCACCAGCAGGTGCTCCGGCACGACGTCGAGCGCCATCATCGAGGTGTTGGTCAGCACCGGCACGTCGGCGATGCCGGGCCAGTCGGGCACGATCGGACGCGCGCCGGTGTTGATGAAGACCTTCGGCGCCTCGAGCACCTCGTCGCCCACCTGCACGCGGTGCGGCCCGACGAAGCGCGCGTGCCCCCAAAGCAGGCTCAGGTTCTCCATGCCGCCGAGCCACGACGACAGCGACGCCACCGACTGCGCGACGATCGCATCCTTGCGCGCCTTCACCGCCTTCATGTCGACGCGCACCGCGCCGTCGATCACCACGCCGTAGTCCGCCGCGCGGCGCGCGACATGCGCGGTGCGCGCACTCGCCACCAGCGTCTTGGTCGGGATGCAGCCGTCGTTGACGCAGGTGCCGCCCAGGTGCTCGCGCTCGACCAGCGCGGTCTTCATGCCGGCGGCGCACAGCCGGGCCGCGAGGAACGGCCCGGCCTGGCCGCTGCCGATCACGATGGCGTCGAAATGGCGTGTCATCAGAATCCTCCATGGAAGCTGCCGCGCATCATGCGCCGGCATCAAAAAAACCCTGCCTTGGTCGGATTCGAGACAGCGAACTGACAGCCCTCTTCGACGCAGGGGCGCTTGACCCGCCCGTGCCGGCTCCGTAGACTTTGCCGCCTGGGCTCACAAGAATTCTTGTGCCCCCACCCAGCCGGCCGCCTGTCATGCGGCACACGACTCCCACACGGAGACGCTCCCCCTTCAACCGGGCCTCGGCTGCCTTGCCGCCGAGGAACATTGCGTCTTCGAGGCCTGCGTGGACACGAGTCGTCATCGGCTGCTCGACAGCCAGTTCCTGCTTCACAGCGCGTTCGGCGATGCCTGGTTCTTCGACCGCATCGCGCGCTCCTACGAGCCTTCGGTGATCGAGCCGGGCGCCATGCCGGCGATGGACATCCGCGTGCACCATGCCGGCGCCGCCGAGCTGGCCGATGCGTCCGCCGGCTGGCCGGCGCACGCGCGATTCCACCGTTCGCTGAACTACCCGCACTGGAACCTCGAAGGCCCGGCCGATGCCGGCATCGATGCCGGCGGTGCCATCCACCTGCCGGGCGAAGGCATGCTGTTCCGCCACGATGCGCGGCGCGCCTGCCTCGACGTGCACATCGACCCGATGCGCGCCGTGCGCTCCAGCGAGCTGATCTTCCACGCCGCGCGCAACCTGACGCTGTGGCGCCGCGGGCCACGCTTTGCACCGATGCTGCATGCGAGCGCGGTGGTGCTCGATGGCGGGGCCTGGCTGTTCCTCGGCTGCAAGGGGGCCGGCAAGTCGACGCTGTTCATCGACATGGTGCTGCGGCACGGCGCGCGCCCGYTCGCCAACGACCGGGTGCTGCTGGATGCCGAAGACGGGCGCAGCGTGTGGTCGTGGCCCAGCTACCTGTCGTACTGCGAAGGCACGATCGTCGACTACCCCGAGCTGCGTCGCATCTTCGACGCCGGCCTGCGCGACCTGCAGCGCCGCCACATCGATGTCGGCCAGACCTGCGACCGGGCGCTGTACCGGCGCAGCTACGCGCAGCAGCACAAGCGCATCGTCGCGCCCTGCCTGCTGGCCGAGGTGCTGGGCACGCTGTACGTGCCGCGCGCGCCGCTGGCCGGCGTGGTGCGGGCCACGCTCGAGCCGGGCCATGCCGCCGGCGTCACCGTGCATGCCTCGGGCAGCACCGCGGGCCTGCAACATGCCGACATCGCCGATGCGCTGTTCCCGGCCGATGACCCCGATTTCCCGTGCTGGCACGGCGACACGCGAGGCTTCGCGCAGCGGCCGGAGCCCGGTGCCGCGGCGCTCGGCTGGCTGCGCGCCGCCGACGTGCCCTGGCTCGAGATCACGATCGACCCGGTCTGCGGCAAGCACGGGCTGCGCCAGTTGCTCGATCGCTGACGGCCACCCCAACCGCATCCGCACCCTCACCCTCACCCGACCTTCAGGGAGAACAGAAGATGACCACCCTCGACACCCGATGCCGCGAGCTGCCGCTGGATTTCAGCTTCAGCGACGCAGAGCGCAGCGCGCTGGTCCGGCGCCTCGAATCGATCCGTGTGAGCCCGTACAAGGCCTACGAGGCGTTCAGCCACGAGATCCGCATGCTGGTCGCCGGCGATCCGAACCTCGCGCGCTTTCGCGATTTCATGGAGGGGCGCCGGCGCGCGTCCGCGTACGAGCGGCCGTTCGTGTTCGTCGAGAACGGCCCGATCGACAGCCTGCTGCCCGAACTGGGCAATGTCGACCCGGTGGCCGACAAGCACAGGCTGAAGCGCAGCTTCGTCGCCGAAGGCTTCCTGCAGCTGTATGCCGAGGTGGCCGGCGAGCACCCGATCTCGTACCTGAACGTGAACGACGGCGATGTCTTCCAGGACATCTTCCCGAAAGATGCGCTGAAAGACTCGCAATCGCAGAAGGCACTCGGCCCGATCCATTTCCACAAGGACCTGGCGAACCACTTCGTGCGCCCCGACCTGGTCAACATCCTGGCGCTGCGCAGCTGCGACGACAACGAGATCTGGACCACCTTCGTGGCCAACCGCGACGTGCTGGCCGCACTCGACAAGGACACGCTGGCGGTGCTGCGCGAAGCCGCGTTCTACACGCCGTTCGACGACCTGTCGATGGTGGGCGGCAACGTGGCCCTGGGCAAGGCGTCCGAGCATGCGGTGCTGACGCGCGAGGTCGACCTGCGCTTCTTCGAGAACCGCACCGAGGGCCTGACCGATTCGGCGACCCGTGCCGTGAAGCGGCTGACCGCCACGCTGCACGCGATGAAGCGCCGGGTGCTGATGCGCCCGGGCGATTTCGTCTCGATCTCGAACAACCTGTCGCTGCACGGCAAGGAGATCGGCATCGTGCGCAACGAAGCCGCTCAACACCGGCGCTGGAGCATCAAGACGGTCAACGTCCATGCCATCGCGCCGCATCAGCCGCACCTGGTTCCCGGCAGCTCGTACCTGGTCAACGGGTGACCCAAGGGATGACCCAATAGATGACCCAACCGATGACCGCGATGGATGACAGCCTCGCGCCCGCCCGCTGGTGTGCCGTGACGGGCGCGAGCCGCGGCATCGGCCGCGCGGTCGCGCAGGGCCTGCTGGCGAGCGGCTTCAGCGTGATCGGCATCGCGCGCAACGCCGCGCTGCTGGCTGAACTCGAACGCGACTGGCCGCGCCGCTTCATCGCGCTGCCCCACGATGTCGCCCGGCCCGGCCTGCACGCCGCATTCGACCAGCTCGCCGAGCGCGGCCGCCTGCGGCTGCACGACATCGAACTCGCCGTGCACTGCGCCGGCTGCGCCTTCCAGGGGGCGCCGCTCACCGCGATGAGCGATGCCGAGCTGCACGCCACCATCAACACCAACGTGCTCGGCACCACGCTGGTCGTGCGCGACCTCGCCCGGCTGCTGCTGCAGCGCGGCAGCGGCACGCTGGTGGTGCTCGGTTCGATCGCCGGGCACGACGCCGCCCCGCTGATGGCGGCCTATGCCGCGAGCAAGGCCTACACGCAGCAGCTGTTGCGCTGCGTGCGCGCCGACCTGCACGGCTCGGGCGTGCGCGTCAGCTGCGTGCAGCCCGGCACCACCCGCACCGGCCTGCTCGACGGCCAGCCCGGCCTCGATGCCGCCGCCCGCTTCGAAGGCTTCGCGCCGCTCGAAGCGCACGACCTGGCCCGCACCATCGAATGGATCCACCAGCAGCCCGCGCACGTCAACGTGCAGGAAATCAGCCTCTTCCCGGTCGCGCAGAGCCTGTACGTGCGCGGCATCCATCGACACCCACCGGTTCCGGCGCGCTGACACCGCGCCCTTGCCCTCCTCCATCACAGGCCTCCACCATGTCCCACACCGCTACCGTGACCGTCACGCTCCCCGCACTCAGCCTGCCGCTCCCCCCGCCCCCGGCCGAGGTCGGGGTGGGCGTCGACAGCGAGATGATCCAGGTCGCCCGCCTGCTGTGGCCGAGCCCTCAGCAGATCGAGCCGGTCACCGGCGGCCTGTTCAACCGCGTGCTGAAGGTGACGTCGCCGTCCGGCACGCACTACCTGAAGCGCTTCACCGAAACGGCCTTGTCGGGCGACTTCCCGCCGTTGCCGACACGCGCGGCGCAGCGCTGCCTCGTCGCCTGCAGCTGGCACGACCTGGCCTCGCGGGCCAGTGCGATGCACACCGGCACGCCGCCGTTGAGCGTGCCGGCGCTGGTCGCGATCCAGAGCGAGTACGACGTGATCGCGATGGATGCCGCAGCCGGCACGCCGCTGTACGAGCGTCTGCAGGCCAGCGGCAACATCGACGCCACCGACACCACCACCACCGCCGCCGGCCCCGAGCCCCACATCGAGCTGCCCCTGCGTTCGATCGCACGCTGGCTGGGCCAACTGCACGCGCTGCCGCTGCAGCCGCGCGAGAGCCTGCTCGCCGCGAGCCGGCCCTTCAAGGCCTTCAAGATCGAGCTGCAATATGCCCGGCTGATCGATGAACTGCCAGCGCACCTGCATCGCGCGGCGCTGGCCTTCATCCACGACTACCTCGTGCTCGAAGCCGAGCCGGTGCACGGCGACCTGAACTCCCGCAACGTGCTGGTCGACGCCGAGCATGGCGTGTCGGTGATCGACTTCGAGCAGGGCCACTTCGGCGAAGGCTGCTACGACCTCGCCTACCTGCTGAGCGAATACGTGATCCGCGCGCTGCACCACGACCGCGACGCGCTCCCCCTCGTCGCCCGCACCTGGGACCACTACGCCAGTGCGCGGCTGCTGGCCGACCCGCCGGCCTGGCGGCGGCGCCTGCACCTGCACCTGGCCTTCCAGTGCCTGTACCGGCTGGCCGGCCCGACGCGCGCCGTCTGGACCGGCCACCTCGACGACGCGGCCGGCCGGCGCGTGCGCGAGTGGAGCCTGGGCCTGCTGGAGCGCCAGCTGTGAGCCTGATGAGACGCATGCGCTGTGCATGGCACCTGCCCCTCGGCTACATCGGCTTCTTCCTGCCGGCCGGCGTGCTGCTGAGCTACCTGCCGCCCTTCCTGCGCGACAAGGGGCTGGCCCCCGACGAGGTGGCCTGGATCTTCAGCGCCGTGTTCGGCGTCAAGCTGGTCACCGGGCCGCTGCTCGCGTGGTGGGCCGATGCATCGCGGCGCCAGTCGAGCCTGCTGTGGGTGGCCGCCTGGGCCGTCGCCGGTGCCGCCTGGCTGCTCGGCACCTCGACGCATTTCGCCGGGCTGCTGTTCGCGGTGGTCGTCATGGCCGCCTGCCGCAACTACTGCCAGAGCCTGCTCGAGGCCCTCGCCACCCGGCTGCGGGGTGCCGGCGGCGCGGTGCGCTACGGCTCGATGCGGGCGCTCGGTTCGGCCTCGGTGTGTGCCGGCGTGCTGCTGTTCGGCGGCCTGTGGTCGGCCACGGCCGCGTGGCAGCAGGCCGCCTTGCCGCTGTTGGTGCTGGTGTCGGCGCTGGTGCTGATCACCAGCCTGCGCGCGATGCAGTCGGCCGTGCGGTCCATGGTGGAGGTGCCTACGCAGATTCCCGCGCAGTTGCCCGATACCGCGCATGCCGGCATCGCCCGCGCACCCGCGTCGCTTGCCACCCTCAGCGGCGTGCTGCTGCTCGTCGGCGCCACGCTGCTGATCGGCGCCAACGGCATCTTCTACAGCAGCGCCACCTTGCTGCTGCAGCAGCGCGGCATCGGCAGTCCGGCCATTGCCGCGCTGTGGTGCGCGGCCTTCGGCGTCGAGACGCTCGGCTTCGCGGCCTTCGACCGCCTGCGCGCCCGCTGGGGCAACGCCCGGCTGTTCGGCGTGGTCGTGATGCTGTCCCTGTTGCGCTGGTCGCTGCTCGCCACCGACGACGGCCTGCCGTGGCTGCTGCTCGGCTTCATGCTGCACGTCGCCTCGTTCTCCTGGACGCACGCGCTGTGCGCGCTGTGGGTGCGTGACCTGAGCCCAGGCCGCTACGCCATCACCGGCCAGGCGCTCTACACCGCCTGCGCGCACGGCATCGGCATGGCCGGCGCGGCCTGGGTCGCGAGCCGCGTGCTGCCGACCTGGGGCCCCTGCGTGTACGCGCTGGCGACCACGATGACCGCCGCCGGCGCACTCGTGATCGCCACGCGCGACGCGTTGGCCCAGCGGGCCCGCGCCACCGCGGCGCTCCACGCATGACCTCCACGCCGGGAGCCCGCATGAGAGATTGCACCCGCCTCGCCGAACAGCTGTCGCAGGCCACGCTGCGCCACTGCCCGCATGCGCTGGCGGTCGCGCTCGGCGGCTCGCAAGCCAGCGGTCGGCACGACGACCACTCCGATCTCGACCTCGTCGTGCTGCTCGCCGAGGGCGCCCTGGTCGAAGGCGCCCGCCAGATCGGCGAGGCGCTGCTGCCGCTGGTCGCGGAGCCGGTGCAGCTGGTCGGCGGTCCCGCGTGGAAGGAAGGCTTCGGCTGCCGCACCTCGGTGCTGTATGCCGACGGCTTCAAGCTGGAACTCTTTGTCGTGACGCCCGACACGCTGCCGGTCGTCGAGCGCGTGCTGCGCTGGCGGCCGCTGTGGGGTGCGCGGCACCTGATGCCGCTGCAGGCGGCGGTGGCCCGGCAGCTGACCAACGACTGCATCGCGGCGCGCGCCCAGTTCGACGTGGCCTATGCGCACATGTCGATCTGCCGCCACCTGACGCGCGGCGAGCTGTTCGCGGCGCGCCACGTGCTGACCAGCCTGGTCGCGATCGCGATCGCGCTGCGCCTGTTCCAGCTGGGCCGCGCCTACGATCCGGTCGCCAGCGTCAAGCGCATCGTGCGCGACGGCCTCGACAGCGACCGCGTGGTGCGCGAGATCGAGAGTGCGTCGAACCAGCTCGGTGGCAACCCCTTGCAGCTGGCCGCGGCACTGCACATGCTGCGGCGCACCTGCTGGGAGATCCTGCGCGACCTGCCCGAGCGCAGCAAGGGCACCTGCGCGGCGCAGCAGCACCTGGAGCAGATCGCCACTGCGTCCGAGCGCTGGATGGAAGCGAGCGCCGGCAAGGTCCCGGTGCGCGAGTACGTCTCTGATGCGCCGGAGCCTTCGGGATGGTCAGAAATGGATGCCGCGCATCATCTGCTGCAAGGCCATCGCCTCGGGTGACAGCGTTGGCTTGGCCGATTTGTCCCCCTTGGCCGCCGAGCTGTCCGGGAACATCCGGAAGCTGGTGTTCATCACGATCTGCGCGATGCGCGGCACCAGCGCATGCAGCACCTCGCCGGCAATGCCCAGCCGCGTCGCGATGCGCACCGGCTTGTAGACGCAGGCCTGCGCGATCATGTCGGCCGCCTCCTCGGGGGCGAGCGTCGGCACGTTGTTGTAGATCTTGGTCGGCGCGATCATCGGCGTGCGCACCAGCGGCATGTTGATCGTCGTGAAGGTGATGCCGGTATCCGCGTACTCGCTCGACGCGCAGCGCGTCCAGGCGTCGAGTGCCGCCTTGCTGGCCACGTAGGCCGAGAAGCGCGGCGCGTTCGTCAGCACGCCGATCGAGCTGATGTTGACGATGTGGCCCTTCTTCTTCGCAACCATGCCGGGCAGCAGGCCCATCGTCACGCGCAGGCAGCCGAAGTAGTTCAGTTGCATCGTGCGCTCGAAATCGTGGAAGCGGTCGTAGCTGCTCTCGATCGCACGGCGGATCGAGCGGCCGGCGTTGTTGACCAGAAAGTCGACGCCGCCGAAGTTGGCGTTGATCCAGTCGATCAGGTCGCGGCAGCTCGCCTCGTCGGCGATGTCGGACGAGAAGGTCTCGACGCGCGCGTCCTTGCCGGCGGCCAGCAGGATCTCCTTGCGGGCCTCGGCCAGCTTGGCCTCGTCGCGGGCGCAGATCAGCGTGATCGCGCCGGCCTCGGCGAACTTGATCGCCGCCGCGAGGCCGATGCCCGACGAGCCGCCGGTCACCAGCACCACCTTGCCGCCCACCGTGCCGCGCAGCGAGCGGTCGATCAGCAGCGCCGGGTCGAGGTGGCGCTCCCAGTAGTCCCACAGCCGCCACGCATAGTCGCGCAGGTCGGGGCAGGCGATGCCCGAGCCCTTCAGCGCCGCCAGCGTGTCGCGGCAGTCGAAGCGCGTCGGGTAGTTGATGAAGGTGAAGATGTCCTCCGGCAGCCCGAGGTCCTTCATCACCGCGGCGCGCACGCGGCGCACCGGCGCAAGCGCCATCAGCCCCTTCTTGACGCTGCGCGGAATGAAGCCCAGCAGCGCGGCATTGATGAACAGGTTCATCTTCGGCGCGTKCGCGGCCTTGCTGAAGATGTCGAGCACGTCGCCGACGCGGTAGCCCTGCGGGTCGACGAGGTGGAAGCATTTCCGGTCGAGCTCGGCCTTCGCGTGGCTGATGTGGTCGAGCGCCGCGACGACGAAGTCGACCGGCACGATGTTGACGCGGCCGCCCTCGAGGCCGACGCTCGGCATCCATGGCGGCAGGATCTGCCGCATGCGCTGGATCAGCTTGAAGAAGTAGTACGGCCCGTCGATCTTGTCCATCTCGCCGGTCTGCGAATCGCCGGCCACCATCGCCGGGCGGTAGACCGTCCACGGGATCTTGCACTCCTTGCGCACGATCTTCTCGCTCTCGTGCTTGGTCATGAAGTACGGGTGGTCGAGGCCTTCGGCCTCGTCGAACATGTCCTCGCGGAACACGCCCTCGTACAGGCCGGCGGCGGCGATCGAGCTGACGTGGTGCAGGTGGCCGGCATCGATCGCGCGGACGAACTCGACGACGTTGCGCGTGCCTTCGACATTCACGCGCACCTGGCTTTCCTCGTCGGCCGCCAGGTCGTAGACCGCGGCGAGGTGGTAGGCGTGGTCGATCGTGCCCTTCAGGGCCTTCAGCGCGTCGGTCGAGACGCCGAGCTTCTTCGCGGTGAGGTCGCCGTAGACCGGAATGGCGCGCGCCTTCGAGACGCCCCAGTACTGCAGCAGCTCGTCGACCTTGCCTTCACTCTCCGGCCGCAGCAGGAAATGGACGGTCGCGCCGCGGCGCTGCAGCAGGGTCTTGACGAGACGCTTGCCGATGAAGCCGGTGGCGCCGGTGACGAAATACTGCATGCAGTCCTCCTGGGAACGGTCGGGTTGGTTTGGTTTGATTCTTGACCAAACACGCCTGCGCGCCGCTGCGCGATTACCCGAGCCCGCCACCGATGCCGCATAGAGGCTGCGCCCTAGAGAAAGCCGGTGCCGCGTGCGAGGTGCCCTCCTATAGTGGCGCGGCGACGTTCACGTCATCGACTCTCAACAACCCACAGAGGAACCCATGGTCAAGAAACTGCAGAAGATGGCCGAGAAGAAGAGCGCTTCGGCGGCCGGCCTGCTCGACAGCGCATTCGCCGGCACGGTGAAGGATTCGGCGCAGCAGATCTGGCTGGCCGGCCTCGGCGCCTTCTCGAAGGCCCAGGAAGAAGGCGGCAAGGTGTTCGACGCGCTGGTCAAGGAAGGTGTCAGCCTGCAGCGCAAGACCCAGGCGGTGGCCGAGGAGAAGATCGGCGAGGTCACGAACAAGATGAGCGGCATGGCCGGCGACGTGAGCGCCAAGGCCGGCCAGCACTGGGACAAGCTGGAAACGATCTTCGAGGAACGCACCGCGAAAGCGCTGGCCAAGCTGGGCGTGCCGAGCGCCAAGGATGTCGCCGCGCTGACGAAGCGCATCGACGAACTGAGCGCGAAGGTCGCGGGACTGAATGGCAGCGCGCCCGCCAAGGTGGCACGCAAGTCCGCGTCAAAGGCCCCCGTGAAGGCACCGACCAAGACGCCCGCCAAACGGGCCGCACGCAAGGCCGCCTGAGCGGGGTCAGCCCAGCGGACGCCGCGGAACCGGCTCCGCCGGGCCGCTGGCGGCGCCCCCTTGAGGGGGAAGGCGCGCAGCGCCTCCGGGGGTGGTCAACTTTCTACCTCCGGGGGTGGTCAACTTCTGCGGTGGTCAACGCTTCATGTCTTCCCACTCGCGCTCGACTTCCATGAAGGTCGTGACGCTCGCTTCGCGCACCTGCACATGCGTGGTGTCGCCGAAGTCGGCCTGCCGCGTGCCGGCGCTGATGCGCGTGCGCGCCAGCGTGCCCGAGGCGCGCGCGCGCAGCAGCGTCAGGCCGCGCGCCGACCAGTCCATCACCAGCGTGTCGAGCTGGGCCATCGCCTTGCGCAGCAGTTCGGCCGGCAGGTCCTCGAAGRCCTTCATGCCCTTGGTCTTCAGCGCGCGCTCCAGCATGTTGAGGTGCACCAGCACGCTGCGCGAGCGCGGATCGCGGTCGAGCACCGCGCCCAGTTCGAGGCGCATCGCCTGCACGTCGGCGGTGTCCGACGGCGTCATCTTCGGGCCGTCCATCGTGGTGTCGCCGAAGCGGGTCGCGGGATCGTCGAGCACGAGCTTGAAATCCAGGCCCTGACGCTTCAGCCGCACAGGCCGGCGGAACAATCGCTTCAGCCAGCGCACCGGGTTCTTCAGGAACGCATTCGGGTCCGCGGCCGGCTTACTCGCCTTGCCGGCCGCGCCGGACTTGGCCGCCTTGCTTCCCTTGGTGTCTTTGGCGGCCGTGGCCGCTGGCGTCGCAGCCGACGCCTTCATCGGCCGGGCCACTGCGGCAGCAGGCTTGCCTGCCGGTTTGGCCGCACCCTTGGCCGACCCCTTCGCAGCGGCGGGCTTGGTGTCGGGCTTGGATTGGGTCGGAAACTTCATGCTTTGCCTTGTCAGCCCGCGGGCTCAGCGACGATCGTGCCACGAGGGGCCATGGCGCCGTCATCGCAATTTGCCGCCAATTGCTGCCGGCCGGCAATCCATCACGCTTTGATTTCGCACCAATGGGGTGCCTGATGTACCACCCATCATCCCGCAAACCAGCCCGGGAACAGCCACACCATCCCCGCCGTCATCACCAGGTAGCGTGCGAACTTGCCGATCGCCATGAATCCGACGCAGGGCCAGAACGGCAGCTTGAGCCAGCCGGCCACCGCGCACAGCGGATCGCCGACGATCGGCAGCCATGACAACAGGCAGGCCTTCGCGCCGAAGCGCTGCAGCCAGCGCAGCACGCGCACCTCGTGCGGCTTGTGCTTCACGTGTTCGTAGGCCTTCTCGGCGCCGTAGCCCATCCACCAGGTGATCGCGCCGCCCAGCGTGTTGCCGACGGTCGCCACCAGCACGGCCGGCCAGAACAGGCTGGTGTTGGCGCTCACGACGGCCACCACCAACGGCTCGGAGCCCATCGGCAGCAAGGTGGCGGAGACCAGCGCGATCACGAAGATCGAACTGAGGCCATATCGGGGCAGCGCCAGCAGCGCGATCAGCGGGTCGATCCATGCATCCATCCGCGGGCATTATGCGCAGACCCCAAGGGCTATACTCTGCCTCCTTTTTTGGCACTCCCCCCATCATGCCCACCGGCCCCGTCATCGGCGACATCACGCTGCCGAACCGCTTGTTCGCCGCGCCGATGGCAGGGGTGACCGACCGGCCGTTCCGCCAGCTGTGCAAGCGGCTGGGCGCGGGCTACGCGGTGAGCGAGATGGTGACATCGCGGCGCGAGCTGTGGAACAGCCTGAAGACCTCGCGGCGCGCCAACCACGATGGCGAGGTGGCGCCGATCGCGGTGCAGATCGCCGGCACCGAGCCGCGGGAGATGGCCGAGGCCGCCGCCTACAACATCGACCGCGGCGCCCAGGTGATCGACATCAACATGGGCTGCCCGGCCAAGAAGGTGTGCACCAAGTGGGCCGGCTCGGCGCTGATGCAGGACGAGCCGCTCGCGCTCGCGATCATCGAGGCGGTGGTCGCCGCCTGCGCGCCGCGCCGCGTGCCGGTGACGCTGAAGATGCGCACCGGCTGGTGCCAGGCCGAGCGCAATGCGGTGGCGATTGCGCGCGCCGCCGAAGCGGCCGGCATCGCGATGGTGACGGTGCACGGCCGCACGCGCGAACAAGGCTACGGCGGCCACGCCGAGTACGACACGATCGCCGCGGTGAAGGCCGCGCTGCGCATCCCGGTGGTGGCCAACGGCGACATCGACTCGCCCGAGAAGGCCCGCGAGGTGCTCGCCGCGACCGGGGCCGACGCGCTGATGATCGGCCGCGCGGCGCAGGGCCGGCCGTGGATCTTCCGCGAGATCGCRCACTTCCTGGCCACCGGCGAGCACCTGCCGGCGCCCGAGGTGCTGCAGGCCAAGACCTGGCTGCTGGAACACCTGCACGAGCACTACGGCCTCTACGGCGAACATGCCGGCGTGCGCACGGCGCGCAAGCACATCGGCTGGGCGGTGCGCACGCTGCCAGGCGGCGAGGGCTTTCGCGCCCACATGAACACGCTCGACACCTGCGAGGAGCAGGTGCGGGCCGTGACGGACTGGTTCGATCAACTGGCCGGCACGCACCATCGGCTGCCCGCGGCCCATCCCGACGGCGCAGCGAATCACGATCTCATCGAACAACAAGCATGAGCAAGAAGCACATCGAAGAATGCATCCGTGACAGCCTCGAGACCTACTTCAAGGACCTGCGCGGCGTCGAGCCGAACGCCATGTACGACATGATCCTGAAGGTCGTCGAGAAGCCGCTGCTCGACGTCGTGATGAAGCATGCCGACGGCAACCAGAGCCGCGCCGCCGAATGGCTGGGCATCAACCGCAACACGCTGCGGCGCAAGCTGCTGGACCACAAGCTCACCAAGTGATCGAGACCAACCTCATGCAAGCCCTGCTTTCCGTTTCCGACAAGACCGGCGTGCTCGATCTCGCACGCGAACTGCACGCCCTCGGTTGCAAGCTGCTCTCGACCGGCGGCACCGCGAAGCTGCTCGCCGACGCCGGCCTGCCGGTGACCGAGGTCGCCGACCACACCGGCTTCCCCGAGATGCTCGACGGCCGCGTGAAGACGCTGCATCCGAAGGTGCACGGCGGCCTGCTGGCCCGGCGCGACCTGCCGGAGCACATGGCGGCGCTGCAGCAGCACGGCATCTCGACGATCGACCTGCTGGTCGTCAACCTGTACCCGTTCGAGGCCACGGTGGCGAAGCCCGGCTGCACGCTCGAGGACGCGATCGAGAACATCGACATCGGCGGGCCGGCGATGGTGCGCTCGGCCGCGAAGAACTGGAAGGATGTCGCGGTGCTGACCGACGCGTCGCAGTACGCCGGCGTCGTCGCCGAGCTGAAGGCGTCCGGCAGCGTGAGCCGCGAGACGAAGTTCAAGCTGTCGGTGGCCGCGTTCAACCGCATCGCCGACTACGACGGCGCGATCAGCGACTACCTGTCGTCGCTGCAGGCGGACGGCAGCCGCAGCGCGTTCCCGGCACAGAGCAACGGCCGCTTCGTGAAGCTGCAGGACCTGCGCTACGGCGAGAACCCGCACCAGGCCGCCGCGTACTACCGCGACCTGAACCCGGCGCCGGGCTCGCTCGTCACCGGCAGGCAGCTGCAGGGCAAGGAGCTCTCGTACAACAACATCGCCGATGCCGATGCGGCGTGGGAGTGCGTCAAGTCGTTCGGCCCGGGCGACGCGCCGGCCGCCTGCGTGATCGTCAAGCATGCGAACCCGTGCGGCGTCGCGATCGGCGCGGATGCGGCGCAGGCCTACAGCAAGGCGCTGCACACCGACCCGAGCTCGGCCTTCGGCGGCATCATCGCGTTCAACGTCGAGCTCGACGGCGCGGCCGCGGCGCTGGTCGTCAAGCAGTTCTCCGAGGTGCTGATCGCGCCGTCGTTCAGCGCCGAGGCGCTCGCGATCTTCAAGAGCAAGCCGAACGTGCGGCTGCTGCAGATCGCGCTGCCGCCGGGCGGTGCCACGCCGTGGTCGCAGGGCCGCAATGCGCAGGACGTGAAGCGCGTCGGCTCGGGCCTCTTGATCCAGAGCGCCGACAACCACGAGCTGGCGCTCGCCGACCTGAAGGTCGTCACCGTCAAGCAGCCGACGCAGCAGCAGCTGCAGGACCTGCTGTTCGCGTGGAAGGTCGCGAAGTACGTGAAGAGCAACGCGATCGTGTTCTGCGCGAACGGCATGACGCTCGGCGTCGGCGCCGGGCAGATGAGCCGCGTCGATTCGTCGCGCATCGCGAGCATCAAGGCCGAGAACGCGAAGCTGTCGCTGAAGGATTCGGCGGTGGCGAGCGATGCGTTCTTCCCGTTCCGCGACGGGCTGGACGTGGTGGTCGACGCCGGCGCGAGCTGCGTGATCCACCCGGGCGGCAGCATGCGCGACGACGAGGTGATCGCCGCCGCGAACGAGCGCGGCATCGCGATGGTGCTGACCGGCATCCGTCACTTCCGTCACTGAAGCCGGCGGCTACCATCCCGGCATGACCCGTCCTGAGTTCGTCGGCTTATTGCTCTCGTCGATCGCCCGCCTGATCACCGGTGCCCAGGGGCACTGGTACGGCAGCCCGCCGAAGGCCGAGCAGCGCATCTACTTCGCGAATCACCAGAGCCACTTCGACTGGGTGCTGATCTGGGCCTCGCTGCCGCACGACCTGCGGGCGCAGACGCGGCCGATCGCCGCGCGCGACTACTGGACCTCGTCGCCGCTGAAGCACTGGATCACGCGCGAGGTGTTCAACGCCGTCTACGTGAGCCGCATCCGCACCGAGGACGAAGACCCGCTGGAGCCGCTGGTCGAGGCGCTGCGCAACGGCGACTCGCTGGTGATCTTTCCCGAAGGCACGCGCGGCAACAAGGGCGAGCCGCAGGCCTTCAAGGCCGGCCTGTACCACCTGGCCGAGCAGTTCCCCGGCGTGCAGCTGATACCCACCTGGATCGACAACGTGCAGCGCGTGATGCCCAAGGGCGAAGTGGTTCCGGTGCCCATCCTCTGCTCGGTGACCTTCGGCGCACCGATGACGCTCGCGCCCGATGAAGAGAAGCGCGCCTTCCTCGACCGTGCGCGCTCGGCCGTGATGGCGCTCAGCAAGGTGGCGGCCTGATGGGTGCGCTGCGTCAACTGACGGTGACCCAGCAGGTCGGCCTGCTGTTCGTGATCATCTTCGGGCTGCTGGCCATCGTGACCGGCCTGGCCTTCGCGCGTTCGCTGCGCGAGCTGTCGCCGGAGATGGCCGAGCTGACCGAGCGCTTCCGCCGCGAGCTGCGCGCGGTGTGGATCGGCACGGTGCTGTTCTGGGTGGCGTGGGCCTCGGGCGCGTTCATCGCGACGCTGCTGTTCGCGCTGATGAGCTTCCTCGCGCTGCGCGAGTTCATCACGTTGACGCACACACGGCGCGGCGACCACCGCGCGCTGCTCGCGGCCTTCTTCGTCGTGCTGCCGGCGCAGTACTTCCTCGCCGGCACGCGCCACTTCGACCTGTTCACGGTGTTCATCCCGGTGTATGCGTTCGCGGCGCTGCCGATCCTCGCGGCGCTCGGCAACGACGCGACGCGCTTCCTGGAGCGCACCGCGAAGATCCAGTGGGGCACCATGGTGTGCATCTACGGCATGAGCCATGCCCCGGCGCTGCTGCTGCTCGATTTCGAGGGCTACCAGGGGCGCGGTGCCTTCCTGGTGCTGTACCTGGTGCTGGTGGTGGCCTGTGCGCAGGGCGTGCAGGCGCTGGCAAGCCGGCGGGTGCGGGCGCGGCCGGTGGCGCGGCAGATCGATCGCACGTTCTCGTGGCGCGCCTTCGTGATCGGCGCGCTCGGTGGCGGGCTGGTCGGCGGGCTGCTGTACTGGATCACGCCGTTCAAGCCGGCGCAGTCGCTGCTGATCGGCTTCATCGCCTCGGGCTGCGGCACGCTGGGCTCGCTGGTGATGCAGGCGCTGAAGCGCGATGCCGGCGTGCGGCGCTGGGGCAACCGGGCGTCGGTCACCGGCGCGGTCGGCCTGCTCGACCGGGTGGCACCGCTGGCGTTCGCGGCGCCGGTGTTCTTCCATTCCGTGCGCTGGTATTTCGATGCCTGACGCAGGCAGCGCGTGATGCGGATACTCGGCATCGATCCCGGCTTGCGGACCACCGGCTTCGGCGTGATCGACGTCGACGGCCAGCAGCTGCACTACGTCGCGAGCGGCACCATCAAGACCGATGCTGCCGACGCCGGCCACCTGCCGGCGCGGCTGAAGATCATCTTCGACGGCGTGTGCGAGGTCGCCGCGCGCTACGAGCCGCACTGCGCGTCGGTCGAGATCGTCTTCGTCAACGTGAACCCGCAGAGCACGCTGCTGCTCGGCCAGGCGCGCGGCGCGGCGCTGACCGCGCTGGTGTCGGGCAACCTCGACGTGGCCGAGTACACCGCGCTGCAGATGAAGAAGGCGATCGTCGGCCACGGCCAGGCGCGCAAGGAGCAGGTGCAGGAGATGATCATGCGGCTGCTGAAGCTGCCCGGCCTGCCCGGCAAGGATGCCGCCGACGCGCTCGGCCTCGCGGTGTGCCATGCGCACGCCGCGAAGTCGTTCGCCGCGATCGACCGCGCGACGCAGCGCACGCGCACGACGCGGGCGCAGTTCAAGGCGGGGCGGACGTACTGAGGATGCGGATGATGTGGCATGGCTTGGCGCGGCGCGTGGCCGCGGGGATCGCCTTTGTGGCCGTGGCGGGCGCGGCCTGCGCGCAGGAGGGGCCGTCGTTCCCGCCGCTGGAAGCCTCCGGCGCCGCCCCCTACGTCATCGGCGCCGAGGCCGATCTCGCCGCATCGCCGAGCTGGACCGACCTCGAGGCCATCGCCCTGAAGGAGGCCCAGCTCACGCGCGGCGCCTTCACCGGCGCCGATGGCGTGAAGATCCACTACCGGCTGTACCAGCACCGCGCCGAGACGCGCGGCGGCATCGTCATTTCCACCGGCCGCACCGAAGGGCTGGCGCTGTACCAGGAGACGGTGCGCGACCTGGTGCGCAGCGGCTACTCGGTCTACATCCACGACCACCGCGGCCAGGGCTTCTCGCAGCGGCTGCTGCCGCAGGACGACTCGATCGGGCAC
>NZ_JBFUGW010000098.1:0-21695 GCF_056402735.1 Rhizobacter sp. P3_C12 | reverse complement strand
TCGCCCTCCTCCTCCCGGAATGAGCCACCCGACGACGACGGCTACGGCCCGCCACCGGACGACGGCGCCCCGGCCGCGCCGCGCGAGCGCTTCCAGCGGCGCGAGGGCGGCGGCGGCGGCCGCAAGTGGACCAAGGAATGGACCAAGGAGTGGAAGGGCAAGCGCGATCGCTACGAGGAAAGCGGCCCCTTCCCCCCGCAGTCGAAGACACGCACCGTGCCGACCAGCCCGGCCGACACCGTGCTGCGGCTGCTGCTGCTGCACAGCGACTGGTGGGACCAGCTCGGCACCGACGACCACCAGCTGCTGCACGAGCTGCCGGCACCGCATGGATCGCTGATCACCTGGCTGGAGCGCCACCTGCTGGAACATGGCGCCACACCGTGGGCCGTGCTCGAGCAGGCGCTGCACGACGGCGAATGGGCGGACGAGGGCCGCCGCCTCGTCCCGCCGGGGGTGCTGCAGGACGAAATGCAGTYCGCCGACCTGCGCCGCGTGATCGACGGGATGTGGGTCGAGCTGCTGTCGGCGCGCCTGCAGGCGTTGATCCGGCAGGCCGAAACCGACCCCGCGGCACTCGCGCAATGGCGCGAACTCGACGCCCAGAAACGCCTGCGCATGCAGGGCATGAAACTCGTCAATCCACCGTGACTTTGACGTAACGGCTTCTTTCGCCGATAATCGAAGGTTTGTTACGCGGCAAGAGTGACGAACGGTCAGCAAAGACAGCACCTCCGGGCCCCGGCCACCCTCTGACCCAGGGTCCCCACCTCAAGGCCACCCTACCCCGCAAGGGCTGTACTCCGTTTTGATGGTCACGCGACCTTGCCCATTTGATTGCGGCCCCAAGCTAAGGCTTGATCCGGGCCTCGCTACGTCTTTGGACCTCCGCTGAACAGGGCCCTGCCGAGCTGCCGTCACCCGGCTTGTCGGCGTGGCCCTGAGGCTGGGTTCGACGTGACGACCACCACCATTCGAGGATTTGCATGACCGCGAAGAAGAGCGCCCCCGCCAAGGCAGCACAGCCGGCCGCTGCGTCGAAAGCCGTGAAGGCCGGCAAGGCCGAAGCCGAAGACAAGAAGAAGGCCGTCGCCAAGCCGGCCGCCAAGGCCGCGCCCGTCGCCGAAGCCAAGGGCAAGCCGGGCCGCAAGCCGAAGGCCGCCACGGCCACCGCCGCCAAGAAGGAAGAAGTGCCCGAGGAGGACTTCTCCGACCTCGAAGCCGATATCGAAGGCGAGCCCGAGCCCGAAGCGGCCGGCACCGACGACAAGGCCGCCAAGGCCAAGCCGCTGCGCATGAAGGTGTCGCGGGCCAAGGAGCGCGCGCTGATGCGCGAGTTCGGCCTCGACGAGACCGCGCTCACCGAAGAAGAAGTCGCCAAGCGCCGCCATGAGCTGAAGACGCTCATCAAGATGGGCAAGACGCGCGGCTTCCTGACCCACCAGGAAATCAACGACCACCTTCCCGAGAAGCTGGTCGACGCCGACATCCTCGAAGCCATCGTGTCGATGCTCAACGACATGGGCATCGCGGTCTACGAGCAGGCGCCCGACGCCGCCACGCTGCTGATCGCCGGCGGAGGCACCACCACTGCCACCGAGGAAGAAGCGGAAGAAGCCGCCGAAGCGGCGCTCTCCACCGTCGACTCCGAGTTCGGCCGCACCACCGATCCGGTGCGCATGTACATGCGCGAGATGGGCACGGTCGAGCTGCTGACGCGCGAGGGCGAGATCGAGATCGCCAAGCGCATCGAAGGCGGCCTGCAGGCGATGATGCTGGCGATCAGCGCATCGCCCACCACCATCGCCGAGATCCTGGCCTATGCCGACCGCATCGGCGCCGGCGAGATGACGATCTCCGAGGTGGTCGACGGCTTCGTCTCCGAAGACGAGGCGGACGACTACGTGGCCGAGGAAGACGTCGACTTCTTCGACGAGGAAGACGACGACGACGGCAACGGCGGCAGCAAGGCGCTGACCAAGAAGCTCGAAGAGCTGAAGGGCGCGGCGCTGACCAAGTTCGCCAACCTGCGCGAGAACTTCGACAAGATGCGCAAGGCCTTCGAGAAGGACGGCTACCAGTCGGCGCCGTACGACAAGGCCCAGCACGCGATCAGCGCCGAGCTGATGACGATCCGCTTCACGGTGAAGACCATCGAGAAGCTGTGCGGCATCCTGCGTTCGCAGGTCGACGACGTGCGCCGCTACGAACGCGAGCTGCGCAAGATCCTCGTCGACAAGTGCGGGATGCCGCAGGAATACTTCATCAAGCATTTCCCGCCCAACATCCTGAACCTGAAGTGGGCCGAGAAGGAAGCCGCTGCCGGCAAGCCGTACAGCGCCGTGCTGGCGCGCAACCTGCCGCCGGTGCAGGAGCTGCAGAAGAAGCTGACCGACCAGCAAGGCCGCGCCGTCGTGCCGCTCGAGGACCTGAAGCAGATCAACAAGCGCATGAACGAGGGCGAGAAGGCCTCGCGCGACGCGAAGAAGGAAATGATCGAGGCCAACCTGCGCCTCGTGATCTCGATCGCGAAGAAGTACACCAACCGCGGCCTGCAGTTCCTCGACCTGATCCAGGAGGGCAACATCGGCCTGATGAAGGCGGTCGACAAGTTCGAATACCGCCGCGGCTACAAGTTCTCGACCTACGCGACGTGGTGGATCCGCCAGGCCATCACCCGCTCGATCGCCGACCAGGCGCGCACGATCCGCATCCCGGTCCACATGATCGAGACGATCAACAAGATGAACCGGCTGTCGCGCCAGCACTTGCAGGAATTCGGCTTCGAGCCCGATGCCCCGACGCTGGCCGAGAAGATGGAGATCCCGGAAGACAAGATCCGCAAGATCATGAAGATCGCGAAGGAGCCGATCTCGATGGAAACCCCCATCGGCGACGACGACGATTCGCACCTGGGCGACTTCATCGAGGACACCAACAACACCGCGCCGATCGAGGCGGCGATGCAGGCCGGTCTGCGCGATGTGGTGAAGGACATCCTCGACAGCCTGACGCCGCGCGAGGCCAAGGTGCTGCGCATGCGCTTCGGCATCGAGATGAGCACCGACCACACGCTGGAAGAAGTGGGCAAGCAGTTCGACGTGACGCGCGAGCGCATCCGCCAGATCGAGGCGAAGGCGATCCGCAAGCTGAAGCACCCGAGCCGGTCGGACAAATTGCGGACCTACCTCGACAACCTCTGATCTGCAGCCTCGCTGCAAAGGCCCCGCAAGCACTGCTTTCGGGGCCTTTTTTGCGCCTTCCGCGGCCGCCAAGTTGCCATAAACTTCACGCTTATGACCCAGATCCTGCAGCGCACCGTGCTATTTGCCGATCTTCGCGGCAGCACCGCGCTCTACGAGACGCTGGGCAATGCCGAGGCCACGACGGTCGTCACGCACAGCGTCGCGCTGCTCGCCCACGTGGTCACCAGCTGCCGCGGCACGGTCGTCAAGACGCTCGGCGACGGCCTGATGGCGGTGTTCGAGAATCCGATCGAGGCGGTGTCAGCCGCCGACGGCATGCACGAGTCGCTGGACCGCATCGTCCCGCCGGCGAACCCGGTGGCCGGCGCGCCGGTCGCGGTGTCGCGCACGCCGGTGCTGAAGCTGCAGGTCGGGCTGGCGCATGGCGAGGTGGTCGCGATGTCGGGCGATTGCTTCGGCGATGCCGTCAACGTCGCGGCCCGGCTGCTCGACCATGCCGGCGACAACGAGACGCTGACCACCGCCACCGTGTTCTCGGCGCAGGATGCCGAGAACAGCGCGCGCTTTCGCAGCCTCGACCGGGTGCAGCTGCGCGGCCGCGTCGAGCCGGTGCACGTCTACCTGCTCGAAGGCCGGCGCTTCGGCGACACCGCGGCCACGGCCTACGGCGACCTGCTGCCCACCACCACCGAGCCCGAAGGCATCCGCCTCGCGTGGCTCGACCTGAACCGCGTCTATGCCGGCCCGAGCCTGCCGGTGGTGCTGGGCCGCAGCCCGCAGGCCACCTACTGCATCGACGACTCGCGGGTCTCGCGCTCGCATGCCCGCATCGACTGGCACGGCGGTGCCTTCCAGCTGACCGACCTCAGCTACAACGGCACCTACGTGCGCTTCTCGAGCGACTCCGAGATCGTGCAGCTGCGCCGCGGCACCTGCACGCTGCACGGCAGCGGCGCGATCGGGCTGGGGGCCTCGCCGGCCGATCCCACGTCGCCGTGCGTGCGCTTCGAAGTGATGAAGTTCTCGGACACGCAGCCGCAAGCCCCCTTCGAATTCAACCGCTGATTCGTAGCCCGGATGCCAATCCGGGTGGGGCGGTTGAAGTGAACGACGATCCCCGGATTGGCATTCGGGCTACGAATTCAGCAGCCCAGCATCTCGGCCAACTCGATCAACGTGGCCGCCTGGCCGCAGCCAGCCGGCAATTCCCCGACTGCATGGCCCGGCCGGTGCAGCCACAGCGCCTGAAGCCCCGCATCGCGCGCACCGTGCACATCGAGGTGCAGATCGTCGCCGACATGCAGCACCTGCGCCGGTGCCACGCCCAGGCGCTCGCAGGCCAGGTGGAAGATGCGCGCATCCGGCTTGCCGATGCCGAGCTTCTGCGAGCTCAGGCTGCCCTGGAAGTGCTGCGCCACGCCGATCGTCGCCAGGTCGGCATTGCCGTTGGTCACCGCGAACAGCGGGAAGCGCGCCGCCAGCCGCGCGAGCCCGGGCAGCGCATCGTCGAAGAACTCCACCCGCTGGCGCGCCGCGAAGAACACGTCGAAGGCCGGGCCGGCCAACTGCGGATCGTGGCCCGTCATCGCCAACGCACGCGCGATGCTTTCCCGGCGGATCGAGCTCAGGTCGTGGCGCCACTGCGGGTGCTCGGCCTCCACCGCGTTGCGCAAGGCACGCAGCGCCGGCGGGTCGAAGCGCTGCGCCGTGGCCGGCGCGTGTTCGTGCAGCCAGCCATGCAGCTGGTGTTCGGCCCGCTCGATCGCCGGCCAGACGGGCCACAGCGTGTCGTCGAGATCCAGCGTCAAGGCAAGCGGCGAACTGTCAGGGAAAGCAGGCATGGCGGGTGTGGAATCCAGCGCGGCTGGAGGGTGCCGGGCCGCCGGATTGTCCGCTACAGTCGCTTGGCCTCGGAGCAGAAGACCCCGATGAATCACGCCTTCCGCGCTTCATGACCCCGGCCCCCCTGCCCGCCGACGAACCCGAGCGCCTGCGCGTGCTGCACGAGCTCCGCGTGCTCGACACCAGCGTCGACCCGGCCTTCCTCGCACTGGCGCGCCAGGTCGCCGCCCGCACCGGCTGGCCGATCTCGGCCATCAGCCTGGTCGATGCCGACCGCCAATGGTTCCCCGCCGCCGTCGGCCTCGGCGTGTGCCAGACACCGCGCGATCAATCGTTCTGCGGCCACGCGATCCTGCAGCCGGCGGCCTTCGAAGTGGGCGATGCGCTCGGCGACCGGCGCTTCGACGACAACCCGCTGGTCACCGGGCTGCCCGGCATCCGCGCCTATGCGTCGGTGCCGCTGGTGGTCGACGAGCGCCGCATCGGCACGGTCTGCGCGATCCACACCGAACCGGCGCGCCTGGACGCCACGCAGTGGCAGTCGCTGCACGAGCTGGCGCTGCTGGCGAGCGCGCTGCTCGACGCCCGCCTGCGCGAGCAGCGCTGGCGGCTGCAGGAGGCCCGGGTGCGCGCCGCCAGCCTGTCCGGCAACAACTGGCTGTGGGAAACCGACGACCTCGGGCAGATCAGCTGGCTGTCCGAGAACTTCGAGCACCGCCTCGGCCTGCCGCCGCAGCACGACCTGGGCCGCCGCTTCCCCGAGCTGTACCAGCCCCACGGTGGCGAGCATGCGGCCTCGTGGCCGCGCTACGAAGCGGCACTGGCCCGCCGCGAGCCCTTCACCGAACTGATCGCCGACCGCTCCTCCCCGGCTGGCGCGCTGACGCTGTCGATCAGCGGCGTGCCGGTGTTCAGCAGCAGCGGCCGCTTCCGCGGCTACCGCGGCTCGGCCACCATCATCAACGCGCGGCTGCAGGCGCAGAGCGCCGCGCGCCGCGCCGAGCAGCTGCTGAGCGATGCGCTCGAGAGCATGAACGCCGGCGTGATGATCAGCGCGCCCGACGGCCGCGTCGTGCAGTCGAACGCGGCGTGGCGGCGATCGATCGGCCACGCCGCGCCGGCCGATGCGATGACCTGGCCCGAGATGGTGCGCAGCATGGTCGCGCGCGGCGACTATCCCGATGCGGTCGGCAGCGAAGAGGCCTTCGTGCAGTGGCGGCTCGGCCTCGTCTCCGACGGGCGCGCCCAGCACGAACTGCGCTGGCGCGACCGCTGGCTGATCGTCAACGACCGCCGGCTGCGCGACGGCAGCCTGGTCCACCTGGCGCTCGACATCACCGACCGCAAGCGCGCCGAGCTGGAGTTGGGGCGCCAGCAGCTGCAGGCGCACGAGGCGCAGGCGCGGCTCGGCGCAGTGCTGGCGGCCGTGCCCGACCTGTGGTTCGTGCTCGACGAGGACGGGCGCTACCTCGAATGCGGCGACCCGAAGCACCCGCTGATGGTGCACGGCTGGGAGAGCGTGCGCGGCCGGCCCTTCGTGCAGGGCGTCACGCAGGAACTGGCCGACCAGGTGCTGCCCGCGATCCGCCGCGCGCTGCAGACCGGCGCGGTGCAGTGCCTCGAATACGACCTGGTGACGGCGGGCGGGCGTCCCGGCAGCTTCGAGGCGCGGCTGTCGCCGATGGCCGGCGCGCGGGTGCTGTACGTCACGCGCGACATCACGCAGCAGCGTGCCGCCGAGCAGGCGCTGAAGGCGGCCGAGGAGCGCTGGAAGTTCGCGCTCGAGGGCGCGGGCGACGGCGTCTGGGACTTCGACGAGGACCGCAACCTCGCGTTCTACTCGCCGCGCTGGAAGGAGATGCTCGGCTACCGCGAGGACGAGATCGGCAACACCATCCAGGAGTGGTCGCGCCGCATCCACCCGGACGACAAGGCGCGCGTGATGCGGGCCATCCAGTCCTACCGGCGTGGCGACACCGAGGTCTACGAGACCGAGCACCGGCTGCAGCACAAGGACGGCCGCTGGCTGTGGGTGCTCGACCGCGGCAAGATCGTCGAGCGCCACGCCGACGGCAGCCCGCGCCGCGTGGTCGGCACGCATTCCGACATCAYGCGCACCAAACAGGCCGATCAGGCGCTGCGCGACAAGCAGGCCGCCGAGCTGGCCAACCGGGCGAAGAGCGAGTTCCTGTCGCGCATGAGCCACGAGATGCGCACGCCGCTGAATGCGGTGATCGGCTTCTCGCAGCTGATGCGCATGAACACCGACCAGGTCGACCTCGACAAGGTGCACGATTACGCCGACCACGTGCTGGACGCCGGGCAGCACCTGCTGGCGCTGATCAACGACGTGCTGGACCTGCAGAAAGTGGAGGAAGGTGCCTTGACACTGGACATGGGACGGGTGGCGCTCGACGACGTGGTCGCGCGCACGATCGACCTGCTGGCGCCGATGGCGCGCACGCGCGGCATCCGCTTCGAGAACGCGCTGCCCTCGCCGCTGCGCGTGCGGGCCGATGCGCAGCGACTGCGCCAGGTGCTGCTGAACGTGGCCTCGAACGCGGTCAAGTACAACCGCCCCGGCGGCATGGTGCGCTGGAGCGTGCGGCAGACATCCGCCGAACGGCTCACGCTGCTGGTCGAGGACGAAGGCAGCGGCCTGTCACCCGAGCAGATGAGCCGGCTGTTCCAGCCCTTCGAGCGGCTCGGCAAGGAGACCTCGACGATCGAGGGCACCGGCCTCGGGCTGATCATCGCGCGCAGCCTGATGCAGGCGATCGGCGGCGACCTGCAGGTGACGAGCCGCTTCGGCCACGGTACCTGCGTGCTGCTCGACATGGCCTGCGATCCCGATGGCGCCGCCACCGACCTGGCGCCGCTGGCCGACGACCCGTGCGAGCCCGCCGCCGCACCCGCGGCCACCCGGCGCGGCGCGCTGCGGATGATGTACGTCGAGGACAACCGCATCAACGCGATCCTGTTCGAGGAGGCGCTGCGGCTGCACCACGGCGCCATCGAGCTGCGCATCGCCGAGGACGGCGAGGAGGCGCTCGAGATCGCACGCGACTGGCAGCCCGAGGTGCTGGTGCTCGACGCCCACCTGCCGGGCATGACCGGCTTCGAGGTGCTGCAGCAGCTGCGCCAGCTGCCGGCCCTGGCCTCGGCCCCGGCCTACATGTGCTCGGCCGACGCGATGCCCGAGGACGTGCGGCGCGCCTACGAGGCCGGCTTCATCGGCTACTGGACCAAGCCGATCGACATCGCCGCGGTGGTGGCCGACATCGATCAGCTGCTGCAGTCGCCCGCGTTGGCCGGCTCACTGGCCGGCTGAGTCCGCCGCGATAATCCGGGCGATGCGCTTCGCCCCCGAACCTCCCGCCCCCACCCGCCCTGCCCCCGCCACCGCCGTCCTGCTGTGCAACCTGGGCACCCCCGATGCCCCGACCGCCCCGGCGGTGCGCCGCTACCTGGCGCAGTTCCTCAGCGACCCGCGCGTCGTCGAGATCCCGAAGCTGCTGTGGTGGCTGATCCTGCACGGCGTCATCCTGCGCGTGCGGCCGGCGAAGTCGGCGGCCAAGTACGCAACGGTGTGGCTGCCCGAAGGCTCGCCGCTGAAGGTGTGGACGCAGAAGCAGGCCAGGCTGCTGGCAGGCTACCTCGGCGAGCGCGGCCACAAGGTGCAGGTGGCCTTCGCGATGCGCTATGGCACGCCGGCGATCGGCCGCGAACTCGACGCGCTGAAGGCCACCGGCGCCACCCGCATCCTGGTGCTGCCGATGTACCCGCAGTACTGCGCGGCGACGACGGCCAGYGTCAACGACGCGATCTACCAGTGGGCGCAGCGGGTGCGCGCGCTGCCCGAGCTGCGCTTCGTCAACCGCTACCACGACGACCCGGCCTACATCGCGGCGCTGGCCAAACGCGTGTCGGACCACTGGATGTCGCACGGCCGGCCCGACAAGCTGGTGATGAGCTTCCACGGCATGCCGCGCCGCACGCGCGACCTGGGCGACCCGTACTGCGGCGAATGCCTGGAAACCGGGCGCCTGCTGGCACAGCGGCTCGACCTGAAGGACGAGCAATGGGTCGTGACCTTCCAGAGCCGCTTCGGCAAGGCCGAATGGCTGCAGCCCTATACCGAGCCGACGCTGGTCGGGCTGGCGAAGCAAGGCGTCAAGCGCGTCGACGTGATGTGCCCCGGCTTCACTGCCGACTGCCTGGAGACGCTGGAGGAGATCGCGCAGGAGGCGCGCGATGCGTTCCTCGAGGCCGGGGGGGCGGAGTTCAACTACATCCCGTGCCTGAACGACCAGCATGAATGGATCGCCGCGCTGAGCGCGATCGCGATCCGCCACATGCAGGGATGGCCCGCCTGATCAGGCCGTCTTCAGCTTGAGGATGTAGACCAGGGCGTCGGCCATCGCCTTGTCGAGCTCCATCGACTCGGCAAACTCGGTGCCCACCTGCCAGCTGGGCTGCCAGTCGTTGCGCACCAGCGCGGCTTGCCAGCTGGGGTGCTGGGTCGCCTTCTGCAGCGAGGCGCGCAGGTTGGCCACCTGCGCATCGGACATGCCGGCCGGCGCGAAGATGCCGCGCCAGTTCGCCAGGTCGACGTCGAGGCGCTGCTCGCGGAACGACGGGATGCCGAACAGGCCGCGCCGCGAGCTGATCGCCAGCGCCCGCAGCTTGCCCGACGAGATGCCCGATTTCAGCTCGCCGAAGCCCGACACCGCTGCCGCCACCTTGCCGGCCGCCAGCGCCTGCATCACTTCGGCCCCGCTGCTCGACGGCACATAGACCAGCTTGCCCGGATCGGCCCCGGCCGCGCGCGCCACCAGCGCGGCGCACATGTGGTCGACACCGCCGGCCCCGCCGCCGGCCAGCGGCACCTCGGCGATGTTCTTCACCAGCGCGGCCTGGAAATCCTTGATCGTCTGGAACTTCGAATCGGCCGGCACCACCAGCGCCAGCACCTCGCTGGTCAGGCGGGCGACCGGCTTCACCTTGGCCAGCGTGATGGCCGGGCGGTTCAGCGCGATCGAGCCGACCATCACGAAGCCGCCGACCATCACCGAATCCTGGGCATCCGGGTATTTCTCCACGAATTCGGCCAGCCCGATGATGCCGCCCTTGCCGCCCTTGTTCTCGTAGACGATCTCGCTCGCCTGCCCTGCGGCCACCAGCGCATCGCCGACCGCGTGGCCGGTGCCGTCCCAGCCGCCGCCCGGGTTGGCCGGGATGAAGATGCGCAGCTTGCCGAGCGGTGCGGGACCGGTGGCGGCCAGGCTGGCCGTCGGCACGGCGGGTGCGATGCCGGCGGCTGCCGAGGCAGCCATCCAGCGGAGAACGGAGCGGCGGTTTTGGGAGCGATGGGACTTCATGGGGAATCCTTGCTGTGAGGAAGGGCCGGTCAGGCCAGCGCCACGGTACGTCGGCGCCGCAGCCGGGTCAACAGCGGCGGGACGATCAGGACCGCCACGCACACCAGCAGGATAGTCGCCGACAACGGCCGTTCAATGAACACCGTCCATTTGCCCTCCCCGATGGACATTGCGTTGCGCATGTGGGCCTCGCCAAGCGGCCCGAGGATCATGCCGACGATCACCGGGGCGGTCGGGAAGTCGAAGCGGCGCATCACGACGCCCAGCAGCCCGATGCCGTACAGCAGGAACAGGTCGAAGGCCGACTGCCGCATGCCGTAGACGCCGACCGTCGCGAAGATCAGGATGCCCGCGTACAGCGCCGGCTTCGGGATCTTCAGCAGCTTCACCCACAGGCCGACCAGCGGCAGGTTCAGCACCAGCAGCATCACGTTGCCGATGTACATCGACGCGATCAGCGCCCACACCAGCGCCGACGAGGTCTGGAACAGCGTCGGGCCGGGCTGGATGCCATAGTTCTGGAACGCCGACAGCAGGATCGCTGCGGTGGTGGAGGTGGGGATGCCCAGCGTCAGCAGCGGCACCAGCGTGCCGGCCACCGCCGCGTTGTTGGCGGCCTCCGGGCCGGCCACGCCTTCGATCGCGCCGACGGTGCCGAACTCTTCCGGGTGCTTCGACAGCTTGCGCTCGGCGCCGTACGACAGGAAGGTCGGGATCTCGGTGCCGCCGGCCGGGATGGTGCCGAACGGGAAGCCGATCAGCGTGCCGCGCAGCCAGGCCGGCCACGAGCGCTTCCAGTCGCTCTTCGTCATCCACAGGCTCGACATCTTGTTGCGCGTCTCGTCCTGGCGGCCCTCGTACATCATCGTGTACATCGCCTCGCCGACCGCGAACAGCCCGACCGCCACCAGCACCACTTCGATGCCGTCGACCAGCTCGGGCACGTTGTACAGCGTGAAGCGCGCCTGGCCGGAGATCTGGTCGATGCCGATGATGCCGACCGACAGGCCCAGCACCAGGCTGGTCATGCCGCGCAGCGTGCTCTGCCCGAGCACCGACGATACGGTGGTGAAGGCCAGCAGGATCAGCGCGAAGTACTCCGGCGGGCCGAAGCGCAGCGCGAACTCGGCGAGGCCGGGCGCGAACAGCGTGACGAGCACGGTGGCGATCGTGCCGGCAAAGAACGAGCCGATCGCCGAGGTGGCGAGCGCCGCGCCGGCGCGGCCGCTCTTGGCCATCAGGTTGCCCTCCATCGCGGTGACCATGCTGCCGGTCTCGCCCGGGGTGTTCAGCAGGATCGAGGTGGTCGAGCCGCCATACATCGCGCCGTAGTAGATGCCGGCGAACATGATCATCGAGGCGGTCGGCTCGACGTGCGAGGTGATCGGCAGCAGCATCGCCACCGTCAGTGCCGGGCCGATGCCGGGCAGCACGCCGATCGCGGTGCCGATCAGGCAGCCGAGCAGCGCCCACATCAGGTTGATCGGCGTGCCCGCCGTCATGAAGCCCTGCAGCAGTGAATTCCAGATGTCCATGGTGGTGATGCTCTCGTTCAGATCCAGCCGGAGCTGGTGAGGCCGGGCAGGTTGAGCCCCAGCAGCTTCGTGAACAGCCAGTAGACCGGCGCCGACAGGGCCGCGCCGACCAGCACGTCGCGCACCCAGTCGGCCAGCGTCGCGCGACCACCGCCCATCGACAGCCGGAACCCGCGCGCCGCCAGCACGAACAGCAGCGAGCACGACGGGATGAAGCCCACGCGCGTGATCAGCGCCGCATTCAGCAGCAGGCCGGCCGACAGCCAGGCCATGCCGACCCAGTACGGCGCGGGGGTGTCTTCGCTGCCCTCGGGCATCGCGCGAAAGCCGCCGGTCGTGGCCTGCACGATCAGCAGCACGCCGCACAGCGCCATCGCCGCCGCCATCAGCCACGGCAGGAAGCCTGCGCCGACGCCGCCGTAACCCACCTCGCTCTTGATCTGCGCCGCGCCGATGGCCATCACGGCCCCCAGGCCGATCGCGCCGGCGCCGATGCCGATCTCGGATCGCCTGTTCACGGGCTTGCTCACGGGCTCGTTCATGGTCTACCTCCTTGCGTCATTCAATCCGCCCCTCAAACGCAGGCTGGCCGGCGCACAGCGCCGGCCAGCCTTACTGCAGGGAACCTGCGATCCTGTCGCCTACAGCATGCCCAGCTTCAGCATCAGCGCACGCAGGCGCGCGGTGTCGTCGTCGACGAACTTGCCGAAGTCGTCGCCGGTCATCAGCGCCGAGTTCCACTTGTTGTTGGCCAGCGTCTCGGCCCAGCTCTTGGTCTTGGTGGCCTTCGCGACCGCGTCGACCAGCTTCTGGCGCTGCGCCGGCGTGATGCCGGGCGCGCCGTACACGCCGCGCCAGTTGCCGATCGACACGTTGATGCCCTGCTCGACCAGCGTCGGGATGTCCGAGCCGCGGATGCGGTTCGGCGCCGTGACGCCGATCGCGCGCATCTTGCCGGTCTTGATGAATTCCTCGAACTCGGCCAGGCCGCTGGTGCCCACCGTGATGTGGCCGCCCAGCACCGCGGCCGTCGCCTCGCCGCCGCCCTTGAACGGCACGTAGTTGATCTTGGTCGCGTCGACGCCGGCCTCGCGCGCGATCATCGCGACGCTGACGTGGTCGACCGAACCCTTCGAGCCGCCGCCCCACTTGACGCTGCCGGGGTCCTTCTTCATCTGGTCGACGACGTCCTTCATCGTCTTCAGCGGCGAATTGGCCGGCACGACGAACACGTTGTACTCGGCCAGCAGGCGCGCCACCGGCGTCGCGTCGTTCAGYGTGATCGGCGGCTTGTTCTGCACGATCGCGCCGACCATGATGGCGCCGACGACGATCATCGCGTTCGGGTCGCCCTTCGATGCGTTCGCGAACTGCGCCAGGCCGATCGTGCCGCCGGCACCGCCCTTGTTC
Source organism: Rhizobacter sp. P3_C12 (assembly GCF_056402735.1). Classification (NCBI taxonomy): domain Bacteria; kingdom Pseudomonadati; phylum Pseudomonadota; class Betaproteobacteria; order Burkholderiales; family Sphaerotilaceae; genus Rhizobacter; species Rhizobacter sp. P3_C12. The sequence goes on along the minus strand of NZ_JBFUGW010000098.1, from coordinate 8,321 downwards.
TCATAGGTGATCGAGCCGGCCACGCCCGCTTCCTGCATGGCCTTGCCGATGCCGCGGCCGGTCTGGTCATAGCCGCCACCGGGGTTGGCGCCGATCATCACCTTGAAGTTGTCCTGGGCGAACACGGCCGCGGAGGCGGTCGCTAGGGCCAGCGGCAACAGCACGGTTTTGAGCAAGAGGCGTCGCATGAATAAGTCTCCTTGAGGGGGAATGCACTGAACAGAGGCGCCATCCTGAGCGCAGCAGCGCCCGGTTACATCCGGGCAAGCCCTGGGGTGCCGGCATGAGACTGTCAGACGGCTGTCATTCCCGGCCCCGCCTGCTGTCGTCTTCCTGTCAGACCCGGATCGTCCCTGACAAGCCCCCCTTGCGCAGCAAGGCACACTCGCGGCCATGAAACTCCTGCTGGTGGAAGACGACCTCGCGATGGCGCAGGCGCTGCAGCTGGCGCTCGAACGGCGCGGCTTCGACATGGCGGTGGTGCACAACGGCAGCGATGCGCTGCAGCAGCTGCGCAACCAGCCGCCCGACCTGACGCTGCTCGACCTGACGATTCCCGGCCTGGACGGCCTGCAGGTGCTGCACCGCGCGCGCGCCGAGGGAATCCGCGTCCCCATCGTGGTGCTGACGGCGCGTGGCGCGGTCGGCGACCGGGTGCTGGGCCTGAACGCCGGTGCCGACGACTACCTGGCCAAGCCGTTCGACCTGGACGAACTCGAGGCCCGCATCCGCGCGCTGCTGCGCCGCACCGCGGACCCCGGATCGGAGGAGCTCGCCTGCGGCGCGCTGACGCTGGAGCTGTCGTCCGGCGCGTTCTACCTCGACGGCCGCGTGTTCGACGTGACGCCGCGCGAGCAGGCGCTGCTGAAGGCGCTGATCGCGCGGCCCGGCCATGCGCAGCCGAAGGAGAAGCTGTTCCGCGTCGTGTTCCCGATGGAGACCGACATCCAGTTCGAGGCGATCGAGGTGGTGGCCTACCGGCTGCGCAAGAAGCTCGCCGGCTCCGGCGTCTCGCTGATCACGCTGCGCGGCCTGGGCTACCTGCTGCGCTGCGACCCGGCCGACGGCGCCGCATGACGCAGCCGGTCTATTCCCTGAGGCGCCGGCTGATGGGCTGGATCGTGCTGCCGATCGCCTGCTTCATCGCGTTCGACACGGTCAGCCTCTACCAGCGCGCGCTCGACGCCATCACGCTGGCCTACGATCGCACGCTGCTCAGCTCGGCGCGCAACATCGGCGAGCTGCTGTCCGTCAAGGGCAACGACCTGCACGTGGAGCTGCCGTACAACGCGCTGGAGATGCTGGACAACGGCGACGCCCGGATGATGTACCGCGTGAGCGGCTTCAACGGCGAGTTCCTGTCGGGCTATGCCGATTTCCCGCCCTATGCGCGCACGCCGCCGCAGCGCTCGGCATACGACGCGCTGGTCGATTTCTACGACGGCGAGTTCCGCGGCGAGCCGGTGCGCATCGCTGCGCTCTACCAGCCGGTGGCCAGCTCCGACGCGCGCGGCGTCGCGCTGGTGCAGGTGGCCGAGACGCTGGAGGTGCGGCGGCGGCTCGCGCGGCAGATCCTGATGGACACGCTGGTCCGCCAGGCGCTGCTGATCAGCGTCGTCGTGGCGATCACCTGGTTCGTCGTCGCCCACGCGCTGCGGCCGATCGAGGCGCTGCGCGCGCAGCTCGAATCGCGCAGCGCCCGCGACCTGTCGCCGGTCGCGAGCCCGGACCTGCCGGCCGAGATGACACCGCTGCTCGGCGCGGTGAACCAGTTGATGCAGCGACTGCAGCGRCTGCACGACCACCAGCGCCAGTTCGTGCGCGATGCCTCGCACCAGCTGCGCACGCCGCTCGCGGTGCTGAAGACCCAGGTGCAGTCGGCGCTGTGCATGCCGGCCAGCGATGCCCGCGACGCACTGCCGGCGATGCATGCGACGGTCGACCGGGCGATCCGCCTGGCCAACCAGATGCTCGCGCTGGCCAAGGTCGAGCAGGTGCAAGGCCAGGCCGAACCGGCCATCTCCGACCTGGGAGCGCTGGCGAACGAGGTGGCGCTCGACCTGTCGCCGCTGATCGGCGAGCGCGACCTCGACTTCGAGCTGCAGGCCGAAACGAGCCTGGTGCACGGCCATGAGTGGATGGTGCGGGAGCTGCTGCGCAACCTGCTGCACAACGCGATCCGCGAGACGCCAAAGCGCGGCGAGCTGCTGATGCGGGTCGCGAACGCCGAGCTGCTGATCAGCGACAGCGGCCCGGGCATCGCCCCCGAGCTGCGCGACCGGCTGTTCGAGCCGTTCCACACCGGGCACCCGACGCAGGGCAGCGGGCTCGGGCTGTCGATCTGCCGCGAGATCTGCAATTCGGTGGGCGCGACGATCGAGCTGGCGAACCGGCAGTACGCCGGCCGGCTCGCCGGCCTCGACGCGACGGTGCGGTTCCGGCCCGCCAGCGAGCCGCCGCCGGCCTGAAACTGCCTACACTGGGGGCTCCACCACTGCGCGCAGCCCCGTCCCCGAACCGTTCATGGCGAAGTCATCCCATAGCGCCCACCCCGGTACACCTTCCAGCGCACCCGCCGACGCCGGCGTGCGGCTCGACAAATGGTTGTGGGCCGCCCGCTTCTTCAAGACCCGCAGCCTCGCGACCCAGGAGATCGACAAGGGCCGCATCAGCGTGAACGGTCAGGCCGCGAAGCCGGCACGCGAGCTGAGGCCGGGCGATCGCGTCGAGATGCGCCAGGGGCCGCTGACCCTCAGCATCGTCGTGCGGGCGCTCAGCCACCAGCGCGGGCCGGCGCCGGTCGCGCAGGCGCTGTACGAGGAGACCGCCGACAGCATCGCGCGCCGCGACGAGGCGGCGAAGCAGCGCAAGCTGGCGGCCGAACCGGCCCTGGCGATCGAGCAGGGCCGCCCCACCAAGCGTGATCGCCGCCAGCTCGCCGACTGGAACCGCTGGAGCGCAAGCATCGACCCTGAATGACCCTGGGCCCGGGTCGGCCCGCCCTTGCCTTTCCCCCGCACGGTCCCACGTGCCCAGCATCACCGGGGCCCTGCATTATTTTGAAAGCCCCTCTTGAAACGCGGGGCAAAGCGCCCATCTGCGCGCCATTCGACAGGATCCACCCATGCAAAATCCAGAAAATTCTTCGCAAGATCAAGGACTTGAGACGCCGGCTGACCTCTCCGGCGCGGCGGCCGCAGCGCAGGTGCAAGCGGCCGAGGTCAACCTGGAAGCCCGCCTGGCCGAGATGTCCGATGCCTACCTGCGGGCCAAGGCCGAGGCCGAGAACATCCGCCGCCGCTCCGAGGAAGAGATCGCCAAGGCGCGCAAGTTCGCCGTCGAGAGCTTTGCCGACAGCCTGCTGCCGGTGAAGGACAGCCTGGAAGCCGCGATCGCGATCCAGGCCGCGACGCCCGAGCAACTGCTCGAAGGCGTGCATGCCACGCTGCGCCAGCTGTCGGCCGCGCTCGAGCGCAGCAAGGTGATCGAGATCAACCCGCCGGCCGGCACGAAGTTCGATCCGCACCAGCACCAGGCCATCAGCATGGTGCCGGCCGAGCAGGAGGCCAACACCGTCGTGGTCGTGCTGCAGAAGGGCTACCTGATCGCCGACCGCGTGCTGCGCCCGGCGCTGGTCACCGTGGCCGCCCCGAAATAACGCAAGGCAGAAGCAACTGTCCACAAGCGCGGCCCCTTGAAACGGCCCGACTTATCCACAACTCGACAACATCAAGATTTTCGGATTCAGGAGAACCAAATGGCAAAAATCATCGGCATCGACCTCGGCACCACGAACTCGTGCGTGGCCATCATGGAAGGCAACACCACCAAGGTGATCGAGAACAGCGAAGGTGCACGCACCACGCCGTCGATCATTGCCTACCAGGAAGATGGCGAGATCCTCGTCGGTGCTTCTGCCAAGCGCCAGGCGGTCACCAACCCGCGCAACACGCTGTATGCGGTGAAGCGCCTGATCGGCCGCAAGTTCACCGAGAAGGAAGTGCAGAAGGACATCGACCTGATGCCCTACAAGATCGCGCAGGCCGACAACGGCGATGCGTGGGTCGAGGTGCGCGGCAACCGGCTCGCGCCGCCGCAGGTCAGCGCCGAAGTGCTGCGCAAGATGAAGAAGACCGCCGAGGACTACCTGGGCGAGACGGTGACCGAGGCCGTGATCACGGTGCCGGCCTACTTCAACGACGCCCAGCGCCAGGCCACCAAGGATGCGGGCCGCATTGCCGGCCTCGACGTGAAGCGCATCATCAACGAGCCGACCGCCGCGGCGCTCGCGTTCGGCCTCGACAAGAACGAGAAGGGCGACCGCAAGATCGCCGTGTATGACCTGGGCGGCGGCACCTTCGACGTGTCGATCATCGAGATCGCCGACGTCGACGGCGAGAAGCAGTTCGAGGTGCTGTCGACCAACGGCGACACCTTCCTGGGCGGCGAAGACTTCGACCAGCGCATCATCGACTACATCATCACCGAGTTCAAGAAGGAACAAGGCGTCGACCTGTCGAAGGACGTGCTCGCGCTGCAGCGCCTGAAGGAAGCCGCCGAGAAGGCGAAGATCGAGCTCTCGAACAGCGCGCAGACCGACATCAACCTGCCGTACGTGACGGCCGATGCGTCGGGCCCGAAGCACCTGAACATCAAGCTGACGCGCGCCAAGCTCGAAGCGCTGGTCGAGGAGCTGATCGAACGCACGATCGCGCCCTGCCGCACCGCCATCAAGGACGCCGGCGTGGCCGTCAACGCCATCGACGACGTGATCCTGGTCGGCGGCATGACCCGCATGCCCAAGGTGCAGGAGAAGGTCAAGGAGTTCTTCGGCAAGGAGCCGCGCAAGGACGTGAACCCCGATGAGGCGGTGGCCGTCGGTGCCGCGATCCAGGGCCAGGTGCTGGCCGGCGACCGCAAGGACGTGCTGCTGCTCGACGTGACCCCGCTGAGCCTGGGCATCGAGACGCTGGGCGGCGTGATGACGAAGATGATCCAGAAGAACACCACCATCCCGACCAAGTTCGCGCAGACCTTCTCGACCGCCGACGACAACCAGCCGGCCGTCACGATCAAGGTCTACCAGGGCGAACGCGAGATGGCCTCGGGCAACAAGAGCCTGGGCGAGTTCAACCTCGAAGGCATCCCGCCGTCGCCGCGCGGCACGCCGCAGATCGAGGTGAGCTTCGACATCGACGCGAACGGCATCCTGCACGTCGGCGCCAAGGACAAGGGCACCGGCAAGGAAAACAAGATCACCATCAAGGCGAACTCCGGCCTCTCCGAAGCCGAGATCCAGCAGATGGTGAAGGACGCCGAGCTGAACGCCGTCGAGGACAAGAAGAAGCTCGAACTGGTGCAGGCCCGCAACCAGGCCGACGCGATGGTGCACAGCGTTCGCAAGTCGCTCGGCGAGCATGGCGAGAAGCTCGAGGCCGGCGAGAAGGAAGCGATCGAGACCGCACTGAAGGACGCCGAGGAAGCGCTGAAGGGCGACGACAAGGCGGCCATCGAGGCCAAGAGCGAGGCGCTGATGGCGGCCAGCCAGAAGCTGGGCGAGAAGGTGTATGCCGATGCGCAGGCGGCCCAGGCGGCAGCCGGTGCCGGAGCAGCAGCCGGCGGCGGCRCGCAGGCACCGCATGCCGAAGCCGCTTCGTCGAAGCCGGCCGACGACAACGTGGTCGACGCCGACTTCAAGGAAGTGAAAGACCAGAAGTAAGGCGCCCCCGCGGCTTCTTCAGACCCCCGTGGGCCGTGTCCGGTGCACGGGGGATTTGCATTTCAAGCGTGAGCATCCATGGCAAAGCGTGACTACTACGAAATCCTCGGCGTCGCGAAGAACGCGACCGAGGAGGACATCAAGAAGGCCTACCGCAAGCTGGCCATGAAGCACCACCCCGATCGCAACCAGGGCGACGGGGCGAAGAAGTCGGAAGAGCAGTTCAAGGAGGTCAAGGAGGCCTACGAGATGCTCTCCGACGCGCCGAAGCGCGCGGCCTACGACCAGTACGGCCATGCCGGCGTCGACCCCAACGCCGGCGGGTTCCGCCCGGGCGGCCAGGGCGGCGAAGGCTTCGGCGGCTTCGCCGAGGCGTTCGGCGACATCTTCGGCGACATCTTCGGTGGCCAGGGCGGTGGCGGCCAGCGCCGCGGCGCCGGTGGCGGCCAGCAGGTGTTCCGCGGCAGCGACCTCAGCTACGCGATGGAGATCACGCTCGAAGAGGCGGCACGCGGCAAGGAAACGCAGATCCGCATCCCGAGCTGGGAAGAGTGCGAGACCTGCCACGGCAGCGGTGCCAAGCCCGGCACCAGCGCGAAGACCTGCCCGAGCTGCAACGGCGCCGGTACGGTGCACATGCGCCAGGGCTTCTTCAGCATCCAGCAGACCTGCCCGCACTGCCACGGCACCGGCAAGATCATCCCCGAGCCGTGCCTGACCTGCCACGGCCAGGGCAAGATCAAGAAGACCAAGACGCTGGAGGTGAAGATCCCCGCCGGCATCAACGAAGGCATGCGCATCCGCTCGGCCGGCAACGGCGAGCCGGGCACCAATGGCGGCCCGGCCGGCGACCTGTACATCGAGATCCGCATCAAGCAGCACGAGATCTTCGAGCGCGACGGCGACGACCTGCACTGCACCGTGCCGGTCGGGCTGACGCTGGCGGCGCTGGGCGGCGGCATCGAGGTGCCCACGCTGGGCGGCAAGGCCGAGATCGAGCTGCCCGAGGGCACGCAGCACGGCAAGACCTTCCGGCTGCGCGGCAAGGGCATCAAGGGCGTGCGCTCCAGCTACCCGGGCGACCTGTACTGCCACATCAGCGTCGAGACGCCGGTCAAGCTGACCGAGCACCAGCGCAAGCTGCTGAAGGAGCTGGAAGAATCCTTCGCGAAGTCGGGCGGCAAGCATTCGCCGAATGCCAAGAGCTGGACCGACCATGTGAAGGATCTGTTCAAGTAAACAGGCCCGCGGCGGCCGGTGCTCAAGCGGCCCTCCCCCTGTCCGATAAGGGGGGATGGCTCCGCTTGACCGTGATATCGCGCAGTGCCGGGCGATGGTCATCGACCCGAACCCGACCTCGCGCAGCATTCTTTCCGCCCAGCTGCGCGATTTCGGCGTCGGCACGGTCGTGCAATGCGGCCGCATCGAAGACGCCCGCAAGCAGCTGGAAGCCCGCCCGTTCGACGTGGTGCTGTGCGAACACAGCTTCAGCGCCACCGGATACTCCGGCCAGAACCTGCTCGACGACCTGCGGCGCAACCAGCTGCTGCCACTGTCCACCGTCTTCATCATCGTCACCAGCGAAGCCTCGTACACGCTGGTGGCCGACGCCGCCGAGTCGGCGCTCGACAGCTACCTGCTGAAACCCCACACCGCGACCGCGCTCGGCGAGCGCCTGGTGCAGGCGCGCCGGCGCAAGAAATCGCTGGGGGAGATCTTCCTCGCGATCGAGGAAGGCGATTTCGAGCGCGGCGCCGCGCTGTGCGCTGCCCGCTTCGAGCAGCGCGGCCCGTACTGGCTGTACGCGGCGCGCATCGGCTCGGAGCTGCTGCTGCGCGTGGGCAAGCACGACGCGGCGCGCCAGATGTTCGAGGCAGTGCAGAAGACCGGCGCGATCCCGTGGGCGCGCCTGGGCATCGCGCGCAGCCAGCTCGACGCCGGCCAGCCCGGCCCGGCGCTGCGCACGCTGGAAAGCCTGATCGGCGACCATCCGAGCTTCGTCGATGCGTACGACGTGATGGGGCGCGTGCAGGTGGAGCAAGGCGACCTGCAGAGCGCGCTCGACACGTACAAGCGCGCCACCGCGCTGACGCCCGGCTCGATCACCCGGCTGCAGAAGCACGGGATGCTCGCCTTCTACATGGGCGACCGCGACGAGGCGGGCCGCATGCTGGAGCGCGCCGCCTCGGCGGGCATCAGCTCGAAGATGTTCGACTACCAGACGCTGGTGCTGCTGGCCTTCACGCGCTTCCACCAGCGCGATTCGAAGGGCCTGCAGCGCTGCCTCGACAACCTGCAGCACGCGCTGGAGAAGGTGCCGCAGAGCCGCCGCCTGCAGCGCTTCGCCGCGGTGGTCGAGGTGTTCAACCTGATGCTGCAGAAGCAGCTCGGCGCGGCCATCGCCGCGGTGCGCGAGATCACGCGCGAGCTGCGCGACCCGGGCTTCGACATGGAAGCGGCGTGCAACGTGCTGAGCATGGTGTCACAGCTGACCGCCGCCGAGCTGAACCTGGACGGCGCCGACGACTGGGTCGACGCGCTGGCGCTGCGTTTCGCGAGCGCGAAGGGGCTGGCCGAGCTGCTGGCGCGCACCGCCTCCAGC
>NZ_JBFUGW010000097.1:0-21714 GCF_056402735.1 Rhizobacter sp. P3_C12 | reverse complement strand
GCCTGCAGGCTCTCGCCCGGCTGCAGCGCCTGGGTCTGGGCCGCGCCGCTCAGCGGACCGGCATCGCCGCCGCCGGTGGCCGGCTGGGCCGGCGCCTCGGTCACCGCGGCGGGGCCTTGCTCGGGCTGCGGCATCGCCTGCGCGCCGGGATTCGCGCCTTCTACCGGTGCGGCTGCCACGGCCTCGCCGCCGCCCCACCCTCCGCCACCGCCGCCACCCACGCCACCAAGGCCCGAGAGACTGCCGCCGCCCCCTCCGCCACCGCCTCCGTCTGACGAGGGATTCTGCTGGAAGGCAGCCATGAACTGCATCATCATRTACGCCAGCATCTCCAGCAGCTGCGGGTTCATCGTGGTGGCGTTCGGGTCCATTTCGCCGTCCTGGCCTTCGGCACCGCAGGCGCCTTCGACCGACGCATCCTCGCTCGGCAGCTCGGTGCTCAGTTGCACCTCGGCCGACTCGTCGACCGGGTGGCAGCCACCGGCATGCGTGGCGCCCGGGGATCCCATGTGGCCCATCGAGCCGTAGTGACCCATGGGTCCGAAGTGGGACATCGGCGACATGACGCCTACGCTCATGGGAATCTCCTTCAGGCTGGTCAGCGGTGTGGTGGTGTCCGCCATGCTCGGCCCGTCACGTCCCTCACGAGGGCGGCCGGTGCGAAACGCCGTGCGGCAGTGCGAAGCCCCCGCGTCGCGTGCGAAACTGCCCTCCCCCCGATCTGCCGCCACCGACTCCTTCCATGCATCGCAACACGCAACTGGCCGTCATCGCCCTGCTGCTCGTGGCATGCGGCGGCTACTTCCTCACGCCGGATTCCTGGCGCTTCGTGGCCACGCCGTTCGCGCTTGCCGCGGCCTCCGCGCTGGTGGCCTTCATCGGCCGGCGGCGGCTGGCCGATGCCGTCGTGCTGGCCCTTCCGCCGCTCGCCGGCCGCTGGGTCGATCCCGAAGTCGGCTCGCACGCCTTGCTGGTGGCTTGCCTGGCCGTCTACCTGCTCACGCAGCGGCCGCGCTTCGCGGCCGTGGCCGGGAGCACGGTGGCCGCGCTGCTGCTGGTGGCCATCCGCCTCAAGCAGCAGTTCGCCGGCACACCGCTGACGTGGCAAGACGTCCGCTTCTTCTTCCGGCAGTTCGCAGACAACGTCGGCGTGCTGGGAACCCAGCCGACGCTGGTGGTGTACGCCGGGGCTGCCGTGGGCCTGGCGATCGTCGGCTGCGTCATGGCCTGGCAATGGAATCCTCCGGGCCGCCATCCGGGCCGGTCGGCTGCGACCACTGCCGCGGCGCTGGCCGCGCTCCTCGTCACCTACAGCGGCGTCCTCGTCGCGAAAGAGGTGTCGAACCTGAAAGCCGCAGGCGCCTGGTTCGTCGGCGCGGGGCTGGACGAACGGCCGGCCCTCGGCTTCTTCGCGACGGCCTCCCTCGATCCCCAGTGGGGCGTGGCGGCCACCGACACCACGGCGTTCCGGCGCGAGAGCCTGAAGCTGCTCTCGGCGGAGGCCCATCCCGATCCCAAGCCCGGTCCCAAGCCGGCCGACATCGTCGTCTTCCTGCAGGAAAGCCAGTTCAATCCGGCGACTCTCGCAGGCTGCTCCGCATCGCTGTGCGGCATGGAGGCCTTCGCCGCCGCCAGCAGCACGATCGCGCATGGGCCGCTGCAAGTGCATGTCTTTGGCGGCAGCACCTGGCTCTCGGAGTTCGCGTTCGCGACGGGTGTGCCCCACGACGCGTTCGGGCCCGCGGGCGAGTTCGCATCGTTCAGCGTCGCGCCGCACGTCCACCGCTCGTTCGTGCGCTCGCTGAAGGCGGCCGGCTATCGCACCGTCGCGCTGTACCCGACACGCGGCGGCATGATGAATGGCCGCATCGCGTATGCCGGCTACGGCTTCGACGAGTTCCTCGACGCGGCCGAGCTGGGCCTGCCCGAGGCCTGGGGCACGCCGGATGCGCTGGTGCATGAAGCCGCGCGGCGCGTCCTGGCGACCAAGCGCCAGCGCGACCAGCCGGTGTTCCTCTTCGCGCTCACGATCTTCAACCACGCCGAGCATGGCGTCGAGATGGACCGGGTGCCGGCCGGGCTTCGCGCCGCAGCGGCCAGGGATTTCAACTCCGCAGACGAAGCCCGCAGCGTCGCCGACTACGTGTGGCGCAGCCGGGAGTTCGAACGCGAGCTGAAACTCACCCGCGAAGCGGTTCTCGGCAACGCGCAAAGGCCCGCGGTGCTCGCCTGGTTCGGAGACCATCAGCCGCCGTTCGCCAACGCGATCACGCTGCGGGATCGCATGCGATCGCTGCCGACGGAGACCGGCACGGTGCCCGCCAGGTTCCAGACCTGGTACGAGGTCTCGAGCAACCGGCCCGAGCGGGTGCCGCCACAGGCGCCGCGCGCACTCGACCTCGTGTTCCTGCCCGGCCTGCTCGCACAGGCCGCCGGCGCGCCCCTCGACGATTGGCTGGCCGCCAACATCTCGGCACGAACCCAGTGCGCCGGGCTGCTGGAGGCCTGCCGCGTACCCGGTGTGCGCGCGGCCTACCTGTCGTACCTGTGGGGCGATCTGAAGGAGTTCGAGCTCCCCTGAGCCGCCCGATCAACACTGCGGAGACCGACCATGACCGAGCCAGCATCGTCAACGCCGACAGCACAGGCATCCGCGCGTGCGCAGTGGGACCAGGCGGCCGCCGGCTGGGATGCGCACGAGCCGCAGATCCGCGCCTGGCTCGCCCGCGCGACCGAAGGCATGCTCGACATGGCCGGCATCGGCCCCGGCTCGCGCGTGCTCGACGTGGCCGCCGGTGCTGGCGGCCAGACGCTGGACACCGCTGAACGGGTCGGTGCGACCGGTCACGTGCTCGCCACCGACCTGTCGCCGGCGATCCTGGCACTGGCACAGGCCAACGCCGCACGCGCCGGCCATGCCAACGTGCAGACGCAGGTGGCCGATGGCCAGGATCTCGGCGTCGAGCCGGCCAGCTTCGACGCGGTCGTGTGCCGCCTCGGCCTGATGCTGTTTCCCGATCCGCTGCGCGCGCTGCGCGAGATGCACCGGGCGCTTCGCCCCGGCGGCGCTGCCTGCACCGTGGTGTTCTCGCAGGCGGATCGCAACCCGTGCATCACGATGCTGCTGTCGACGGCGTTGAAGCACGCCGGCCTGCCGCCGCGCGACCCGTACGCACCCGGCAGCCTGCTCAGCCTGGGCCAGCCCGGTCGCATCGACGCGCTGTTCTCTGCTGCGGGATTCGAGGCGGTGGCGACGACCCGGATCGATGCCCCCTTCCAGATGCCGTCGGTCAGGGCGTACATCGAGTTCCTGCGCAGCTCGGCGAGCCCGATCAACCAGATCCTCGGCCGCCTCGACGAGGCCGCAGCAGGCGCCGCGTGGGCCGAGATGGAAGACAGGCTGTCGGCCTTCACGACCTCCACTGGCTGGGCAGGGCCGAACGAACTGTTGCTGACCGCCGGCCGTCGTGCCGGGCCTTGAATCACCCAGCGCGGGCTCTGCAGCTACAGCAACCCATCCAGCACCGCCCGCCAGGCGACACCCAGCTTCTTGTAGCCCTCGCGCGTCGGGTGGATCTCGTTCTGCCAGTCCCCCGACACGCCTTCGGCCGTGGGCTCCGCCGGCACCAACCCCGCCGCCTGCGTGTCGACGACCACCAGCGTATCGGCCGGGTCCGCCGCCAGGTGCGCATCCACCAGGCCGCGCAGCAGCCGATCCAGCCGCTGCATCAACTCGGCCGCCACGGCACCCCAGTCGTCGATCGGCACCTCGAAGGCTGCCAACGCCGGCTGCAGCCACGGCCCGCTGACGAAGCCCGCGCCACTCGGCCTCGGCATGATCGGCGCGTAGTTGTGCAGCACGGTCGGCGTGTGCCAGTTCTGCCCCGAGGCGCGCTCGGCGATGAACCACGCGAAGACCTCGCCCAGGTGTTGCTCGAAGGTGTGCCAGCCGTCCTCGCTGAGGTAGCCCACCGCATCGGCCGGCACGGCCGCGCGCTCGTCGGCGCGCAGCAGGAGCCGCCGGTCGCGCGGCGCATCGGGGCCGACCGACGCGGCATCGATCAGGTCGTTGCCGCCGCCCGACAGCAGGATCGCATCCCATTGGAACGACGACGGCCCGCGCAGCAGCCGCAGGAACATCGTCTCCGACAGCGAGTCGGCCATGTGCGCGAGCGTCTTGCTCGGCCGCGCGCAGTTGACGATCACCGTCGCCTGCGAAAGCCACAGCTCGGCCAGCACGTTGCTCGTGAGCCCCGGCGGAATCGAGCCGATCGAGAACCACGAATCGCCCTGCGCCAGGCACTGGCGGTCGAACAGGTCGAACGGGAACAGGCCGGTGTCGCCCTGCCCATAGGCCGCTGCCGGGGCAATGATCTGGGCGCGAAAGTCGGTGCTCATGGAGGCTCCTTGCGGGCGCTGGAGTCCCGGTGTACTCCAATTACCGCGGAACCGTCGACCGGAAACGCATGCGCGTACAGCTGCACCAGCCAATCGACGAACACCCGCACCCGCGGCGAGAGCTGGCGCCGGTAGGGATAGAGCGCCGACAGGGGTATCGACGGGCTGGGCCACGCCTGCAGCAGCTCCACCAGGCGACCCGCCTTCAGGTCCTCGTCCACGTGGAAGCGCGGCAATTGAACGATGCCGCAGCCGCGCCGGGCACACAGCGCGTAGTTCTCGGCGTCGTTGACGCTGACCCAGCCACGCAGCGAGTAATCCTTCGCCACGCCGTCGATCAGCAGTGTCAACGGATAGTCGATGCCACCGGTGCTCGAGAAGAATCGCACCATCTGGTGGTCGGCCAGTTCGTCGGGATGGCGCGGCGTGCCGAAGCGGGCCAGGTAGTCGGGGCTGGCGCACAGCACTTGCGGCAGCACGGCAAGCCGGCGCGCGATGAGGCTGGAATCGCGCAGCTGGCCGGCACGCACGACGCAATCGACGCCCTCGCGCACGAGATCCACCAGCCGGTCTCCGCTGCTGATGACGAGCTCGATGTCGGGATAGCGGCTGCGGAAGTCGTTGATCTGCGGCAGCACGATCAGCATCGCATGGGTGCCGTGCAGGTCCACGCGCAGCGTGCCGCGCGGGTTGGCGGCCACGTGCTTGAGCGAAGCGTCGGCATCGTCCAGTTCCGACAGCACGTGCACGCAGCGTTCGTAGTAGGCCGATCCGTCGTGGGTGGGGCGAACCTGGCGCGTCGTGCGATCGAGCAGCCGCACGCCCAGGCGGCTCTCCAGCTCCTTGATCGCGTTGGTGGCGGAGGGCCGCGGGATGTCCAGCATCTCCGCGGCGCGGCTGAAGCTGCCGGTCTCCACGATGCGGGTGAACAGCAGCAGGGTGTCGAGGYGATCCATGCCTCAATTGTTATCGATGGCGAAATTCACATGGCATCCGTGCGGCATTTATCCGTCATTCGATAACAACAAGAATGCCTTCACCTTCACTGAACTCCTCAGGAGAACCCCATGCCATTCGCCAACTTCAAATTCCCCGAGGGCACCGTCGACCACGCCCGCAAGGAAGAGATCATCCACCGCACCACGGCCATGTTCGTCGAGTACTTCGGCGAGAAGGCCCGGCCCTTCTCGATGGTGCTTGTCGAAGAGGTCGCCGACGGCGGCTGGGGTCGCGCCGACGAGACGCTGACGCTGGCCAAGATGGGCTTGCCACCGAAGGCCCGGTGAGCGACCGGGCGCGGGTGGACAGCGCCACGGTCATGACTCAAGATGCCCCCTCGCGACACTGATAGCCGCAGAGGCCACAGGCTCGTCACCACGCGGGCCGATGGCTTCTCACACAACCACATCAGGAGTGAGACATGCATCAGATCCGTTTGCGTTCGTTCGTCGCCGCGCTGCCGTTCCTTTGCGCGGCTGTCGCGGTTTCTGCCCAGGAGGCCGAACCCGGCTGGGCCAAGGGCCGGCCCAAGACCGACACGGCCATGAAGATGGCGCCGGTGCCGGCGTTTCCGATCCCCACCGGGGCCGACCAGCTGCCGACCCGCAAGTTCAAGCTGCCGCCCGGCTTCAAGGTCGAGACCTGGGCCTCGGGCGTGCTCGATGCGCGCGAGTTGCGCCAGGGTGCCAAGGGCAACATCTTCGTCAGCACGCTGTTCGTCGCCAACAAGGTCTACGTGCTGCCCGAGAAGGCGGTCGACGGCAAGCGCGAGCCGAAGGTCATCATCGACAAGACCGAGCAGGCGACCGGCATCGAGTTCTACAAGGGCTCGCTGTACTTCGCCACCCACAAGAAGATCGTCCGCTACGACAACGTCGAGGACAAGCTCGACAACCTCGGCGAGCCGAGCGCGGTGCTGAACGACAAGCTGCCGGGCGGCAGCGACCACAGCTGGAAGTTCCTGCGCGTCCACAACGACAAGCTCTACTACAACATCGGCGCGCCCTGCAACATCTGCGACCCGGGCGAGTACGCCAAGATCTACAGCATGAAGCTCGACGGCTCCGGCATCGAGACGATCGCCTCGGGCGTGCGCAACACGGTCGGCTTCGACTTCGATCCGAAGACCGGTGACCTCTGGTTCACCGACAACGGCCGCGACTGGCTCAGCGAGGAGATCCCGAACGATGAGCTGAACCATGTCACGCAGCCCGGCAAGCAGCACTTCGGCTATCCGTATTGCCACCAGGGCAACATCCCCGACCCCGAATTCGGGTGGGGCAAGTCGTGCGACGACTTCGTGAAGCCCGCCGCGCTGCTCGGCCCGCACGCCGGCTCRCTCGGCCTGAAGTTCTACACCGGCAAGATGTTCCCGGCGAAGTACCAGGGCGCGATGTTCATCGCCATCCATGGGCCTTGGAACCGCACGAAGAAGTACAACGGCGTCTACGTGGCGCGGCCGGACGGCAAGGGCGGCGCCAAGGTCGAGCCGTTCATGACGGGCTTCGTCGAGAACAACACCTACCTCGGCCGGCCGGTGGACTTCCTCGTGATGAAGGACGGCTCGCTGCTCGTCAGCGACGACCATGCCGGTGCGATCTACCGCATCAGCTACAGCGGCAAGGGCAAGTGACGTGAGGGCCTGGCAGCGCAGCGCGACCTTGGCCATCCTGCTGATGGCGACCTCGTGGGGGCACGCGCAGGCGCAGGCGAAGAAGCCCTCCGCCCGCGCGAGCGCCGCCTCGGCGGCTGCCGCCGGTGCGGCCGAGTATGCAGAACGCTTCCGCACCGTCTGCGCCGCCTGCCACGGCGCCAACGGCCGCAGCGACATGGCGGGCGTGCCGGTGCTGGCGGGCCAGCCGTCGCTCTACACGATCACGCAGCTGTTCCTGTTCCGCGAGGGCCGTCGCAACAACGACGCGATGATTGCGTTGGCCAAGCCGATGAAGGATGCCGACCTGCGAGGCTTCTCCGACTTCATCGGCACGCTGCCGCCGGTGCCCGCGCCGGCGCCGAGTGCACCGCCCGATGCCGAGCGCATGAGCAAGGGGCAGGCCCTCGCGCAGCAGCACAAGTGCGTGTTCTGCCATGGCGCCGATCTGGCGGGCGGACAGGGCGTGCCGCGCATCGGCGGCCAGAAGGAGGACTACGTGCGCGCAACGCTGCAGGGCTTCAAGTCGGGCGACCGGCCCGGCTACACGCGGGCGATGACCGAGGCGCTGAGCCAGGTGCCGGTGCAGGACCTGGACGTGCTGGCCTACTATGTCGCGAACTTCACCGGCAAATGAATCCCGTCGCAGTTGCACCATCGATCGGCCACGAGAGCGCATTCCTGGCAATGCTCACCGATTTCGAGGCTCATGATCCCGAGAACGCCGAGTTTTATGYGGCGGCCAAAGGGCACTTTCCTTCATACGTTCGAAGCCTCATCGACGAAGAGGCCGGCATCCATCTCAAAGAGGGATGGGTGCCGTGCACGCACCGCTGGTTGATGGCTCCATCCGGGAACCTGGTCGGCGTGACTCGCTTGCGCCACAACATCGACACCCCATTCCTGGCGGGACACGGAGGGCACATCGGGTATGACGTCGCGCCTGGCCATCGCCGCAAGGGCTACGGGCACCTTGCACTCCGCATCGCATTGGACGAGGCATCAGCCTTGGGTCTGTCGAGGCTCCTGCTGTTTGCGGCCGAGGACAACCTGGCCTCTCGTGCAGTGATCGAGCGCCAGGGCGGCGAGCTGGATTCGATCTCGTTTTCAGAGTTCTACAACGAGCGACTGTGCAGGTACTGGATCAATCGAAACCCAAGCTCATGCAGTCACCGCTGATTCCAGGTTTTTTGGTCCGCCCCGCCCGGCTTGAGGATGCAGCATCCTGGGCGCGCTATGCGTGCCTGCCCGAGGTGAAGCAACACACCAGTTCCACGGCTGAAACCGTGGACGACGTCAAAGCCGAGATCCAACGCACGCTGGGTGGCGAGCCCAACACACCGATCCGCTTTTTGCTCCTTCGCCCAGGGAGCGAAGTCATCGTCGCCACCGTGGGCTTCCACACCATCTCGTCTGCGTTCGGCACCGCAGAGGTCACGTACGACGTTGCACCCGACCATTGGGGCCAAGGCATCGCAAAGGCTTCGTGCCGGGCGGCCACGCTCTGGGCCTTCGAGGCCAAGGGGTGGCACAGAGTCCAGGCCACGACCGTCTTGCCGAACGTTCGATCTCAACGCGTGCTGGAGCACTGTGGTTTCAAGCGAGAAGGCCTCGTCCGCAATCTGAGGCTGGTGCGAGGCACGCCCACCGACTACTGGCTGTATGCGGCCATTCCCGGTGAGGTGCTGCGATAGGCCCAGAAGCGTGGCAAGGCGAACCCGGTGGCGATGACGCCCGCGAAGCAGATCGCGCCGCCGATCCAGACGGCTGCCGACACACCCCAGGCGTCGGCCATGAAGCCGGCGCGCGCGTTGCCGATGAGCGGGCCGGTCAGGTAGCTGATCATCTCGATGCCGGCCAGCCGCCCGCGCAGCGGGTTGGGAATGGTCTGGTTCCAGATCGTGCCGCGGAACACGCCGCTGACCATGTCGGCCGCACCCGCCACTGCCAGGCACAGGAGACCCAGCGTCAGGCTGGGCGAGAAGCCCAGCGCCACGATGCCCAGCGCCCACACGGCCGCCGCGATGACCACCGCGCGGCCATGGCGCACGACCTTGCCGGTCCAGCCGCTGAAGAGGCCGATGACCAGCGCGCCGACCGACATCGCCGACAGCAGCCAGCCCACGGTCTCGGTGCGCCCATCGGCAGCCGCCATGGCAGGGAACAGAGCCACCGGGAACGCGAAGGCCATCGCGACGATGTCCACGATGTAGGTTCCCATCAGCGCAGGCCGCGCCCACGCGAAGCGCAGGCCTTCGGCCAGGTCGGCGAGCAGATGGGGACGTTCGCCCGGAGCCTCCACCGTGCCGATGGCCGCCCGCGGGATGCGGGAGATGAAGAACAGCGCCGCGAGAAAGGTGACGAAGTCGAAGACATAGGCGCCTACCGCGCCCCAACGCGCCAGCAGCAGCCCGGCCAGCGCCGGCCCGGCCACCATGCCGATCGTCCCGCGCACCGACGACAGCGCTGCGACGGCTGCGAACTCTTCAGGTCGCGCGAGCTTCTGCGTCAAGGCTTCCAGCGCCGGGCGGTGGAAGCCGCTGGCGCCCTGCAGCACGGCCACGAGCGCGTAGATCGCCAGCACGTTGGGCGCAGCGGTCAACGCGTTGGCCAGCAGGCCCGCCAGGCACAGGGCCATCAGCGCCTCCGACCCGATCAGCAGGCGCTTGCGGTCCACGCGGTCCGCCACCGCGCCGCCCAGGAGTCCGCAGGCGACAACCGGCACGAGCTGCACGAGGCCCAGCAGGCCGACCTGGGCGTTGGAATGCGTCAGCTCGTACAGCTGCCAGGGCACGGCCACATAGCTGACCATGGTGCCCAGACCCGAGATGAACTGGCTGGCGAAAAGACGGCGGAAGGCGGTGTTGCGGCGCAGGGGCCCGATATCGAGAAGCATGCAGCATTGTCATCGGCCCGAACCCATCGAGCCGCCGTGTCCCTGGTGGACAATGAATTCATCTCTCGCGCACCGGACCACCCATGACCATCAAACTGTCCAAGGAAGCAAGGAAGGAAGCCATCGCCTCCATCGAGCGCAAGTTCGAGAAGCCGATGCGGTCGCCGGAACAATGAGTGAACATTGAACAACGGAGAACCTGCTTGCTAAGTCTCGACAGTACCCACTGGCAGCAACTCGATCATGCGTACGGAACCGCGGAGGACATTCCCGCGCTGCTTCGGCAACTCGCTTCGCTGCCGAACGACGACGGGGAAGCGAGCCCGTGGTTTCAACTCTGGAGTGCCCTCGCTCACCAGGGTGACGTGTACCCGGCCTCGTTTGCCGCCGTTCCTCACGTCATTGCTGCGCTTGCCTCGTCGCCCATGGCGGCCCACGCGTCGTACTTCCATTTCCCTGCGTGGGTCGAGATCTGTCGGGCGAAGCAAGGTGCCAGCATTCCAGACGAGCTGTCCGGGCCTTACTTCAACGCTCTGGGCCGCCTTCCGGCGCTCGCGGCCGAGTGCTCTGCAAAGCCCTGGGATCTTGGCTTCCTGGCATGTACCCTCGCAGCCACCGCTGCCGCCAAGGGCCAGCACGCAATTGCAGAGGCCCTGCTGGAAATGGCTGAGGAGGGCTCAGCGGAAGACTTCCTTGAGTGGCGGAACGATCAGTGATGCCATCTTCTTCCATCAACGCAACATGACAGCACTGCACGACCATGAAAGGTGGCTCGACACGCTCGACGCCAAGCTGCGTGTTGAAGGCGAGACGATAAGAGTCACCGCCTTGCCCTGGACCCGAGTGACGTCATGAACGAGTTGCGATCTGAATGGAACATCAAAGATGAGTGGCGGGACTTCTGAATGGCACGCGCGATTCTGGTCGGACTGCTGATGCTTCCCGCCGCCGCGTTCTCATCCAACGAGCTCATCTCCACCCTCGAGCAACGCCTGCGAACCGACGGCGTCGAAGGCGTCAACGCCTACCTGGGCAAGCAATCGTCCGTGCTGGCCGACCTGAGCCAACGGACCGCTGACTGCGACACGCAGGCCATCGGCCTCGCGGTCAAGCTGAGCCGCGGCAAGAATTCGAAGACAACCGAGGCGCACAGAGAAGCACTTCGCAGCGCAGTCGGCGCCTGCACCGAGAACGTCCTGTCGCTGCTCTCGCTGAACGAGATCCCGAAGATCTGCGCTTCCGTGTCATCCTGGACGGTGACCCAGACGGCCCGGGAACTGCGGCGCCGGATGCAAGCCATCGACACGGATGAAACGCTCCGCTCCACCGAGCGCGGCAAGGCCTGTCGCGCCGCCTATCTCTTCGAATTCCAGAACACCCGAGTCGGCCTCCGAGTCAAGTCATGACCTTTCCCAGCATTCCCCACCCCGCCACTGAAACCGCCGCGGCGGATGACGGGCAGATCCACCAGCTCTCGCTCTCCGGCGGGGGGTTTCGTGCCGCCTTCTATCACCTGGGCGCCCTGCACGCGCTGGCCGCCCAGGGGCGCCTGCGCGAATTGAAGATGCTGGTGACCATCTCGGGCGGATCGATCGCCGCGGGCTTCTTCCTGCAGGAATGGCTGGCCGTGGCGCGGCACGGGCCGGTGCGCGACGATGCGCTGGCGCAGTGCGCGCTGCGTGCGCACCTGGCTCTCTTTCGCAAGAGCCGCCACAACCCGCGGCTGCGCGTCATGGCGTCGATTCGCGCGCTGAGCAGCGGGCTGGTGCGCAACGAGTTCGGCTTCTCGGATGCGATGTCACGCATCAATCGCCGCTGGCTGCGCCGCCTGCACCGCGCGGCCGCGGCGGATGTGTGGCCCGCCGACTTGCCGGAGTGGCGCATCGCCTGCTCCGACTACGCCCAGGGCAACCGCTGCGTGGTGCTGCTGGGCGACCGGCTCCTGCCGCGCCAGCCCGATGCCAGCTACCTGACGATGAACGACCTGCCGGTCGCGCGCGCCATCGCGGCGTCGAGCGCGGTGCCAGGCGTGTTCGAGCCCATCCGTTGCGGCAAGCACCACCTGGGCGATGGCGGCGTGCTCGACAACCACGGCCTGCGCGAGTTCGACCCGGCCCTCGGCCATGCCACCTGCATCGACGCCTCCGCGCCGGCCTGGCCCATGCGCCCGATCGACGGCTGGGCCACGCCGATGCGGGCGATGGACCTGATGATGGAGCAGACCCGCGGCGACGTGCTGCGCGCACGCAACTGCACGTTGATCTCGTTGCGCGACCCGGTGCCCCAGCCGAGCGGGCTGGACTGGTGGCCGCACCTGCGCGCACTGCGCACCGACCTCGACGACTTCGCGGCCACCGAGGCCCACCTGCTGTTCCTCGCGGGCCACCAGAGTGCGACGGGCAGTGCCGACATCCCCACCGACTGCCCGCCGGACATGACGGCCCTGTGGGGCGCGATGAGCCGGGCTGCGCTGCCGGAGCTGCCCGGCGACGAAGCCCAGCAGCTCGGTGATGCCCGCGCCGCCTGCATGGACGACCTGGAGCGCGGCCAGCACGTGCTGTTCGCGGGCATGCAGAAGCGCTCGGCGGCCTCGGTGATGGTGTCGATCGGGTCGCTGCTGATGCTGGCGATGACGATGGTGACCGTGATCGTGCTGGCTCGCTTCATCTGGGGTTTCGGCATCGGCCACATCCCGCTGCCGGCGCGGCCGCTCTCGACGCGCGCGCTGCTGTTCCTCGGCTGGCTGGTGGGTGCCGCGTGGCTGTGGCAGTTCCACGCGCCGCGGGCCGGTGCGCTGTTCTACAACATGCGCCAATGGTTCGGCGTACTGGCCGGCCCGATCCTGCTGCCGGCGCTGGCGACAGTGTCGATCGCCTTGCGCCTGAAGGTGGCCGCGTTCTCGAACCGCGACCTCACGGCCTGGGCGCGCACGGCGTTGCTGCGGCATGAACGCCGGCGCCAGCTCGCTGCCAGCCGCGCGGGCGCGTGATCGCGCTTTTCTCCATGCTGTTCAACTTCACGTTGCTGCCTCTCGAAGAAATCAGGCCCTGGGGCGGCCCCGGCGACCTGAGTCTTCATTGGTTCGGGCTGACCGATGGCCGCTATTGGATCCAGGTCGGAGCGTCCACCCTCCTCGAGTACAGCCGCTCAGCGCAGGAGCAGGGGGTGTCACGCTTCTGCGAGTACCAGGTTGCCCGGCTGTACGAAGATGTCATCGAGGTGGCCGCCCACGCACTCGAGCCCGTTCCAGAAGACTTGATCCCGCACCTTTCCGGCTCGGGCCGCAAGCGAACGCTGAAACGAATGTCGGCCTGGTGCGACAAGAACGCCGAGCGCGACGATGACGACTACGGGTCGACAGTCGACGCGGCATGCACCTGGATCGGCCAGCGCCAACTTGACACGGCCTACCTGTCTCCATCTGCAGACATCGTGTTGTGGTCGGACGAGTCGATGGTTCACATTGAATGGGATCACCGGGAGAAGTTCATCGAAGGTTCCGCCGCCTGGTCCGCACCGTTCGGCAGCTTCAGCCTGACACGTTCGGATTTCTTGGCAGAGTGCCTCTCGCTCCATGAGCGACTCATGACCGCGATGTCGGAGCGGGTCGAGCGCACGGTGTCGGACGCATTCCCGCCAGAGGTCCGCATCGATGCCGAAGGACTGATGCGGGAACACGCGCAGCGGCGCAGCCTGTCCGTATCGGACCTAGCCCAGTTGCCTGCATCGACCRATTGGCCAGCCGTGCGCCAAGCACTGAAACAGATCAGTGTTTGAGGATGCAAGACATCGTGCCCTACTACCGCGTACTGCTCCACGGAACCCGGATTCAGATTCTCAGCGCCGATGCTTCCGATCCGCCCATCGTCGGCTTCTATGCGACTCGCATCGTTCGCGGGGTGTCGGAACAGGATGCCGTTCAGCGGGCCAAGGCGCGTGTCAGCGCCGAATGGTCGACACCGCAATACGCCGAAACCAACCTCGGTGGTCTGCCCGTGCTCGAGGTCGAGTGGGTCGGGCGAACCACATTCCTGGACCGCATGACGTTTTCAAACAAGGGGCACGTGTTCTACCCCGCTGACGAAGACTTGCCGAATGCCGCCGAAAACTGACCATGCCCCTCGACGGAAAGTTGAGCTCTACCTCGACACGACCGCCCGTGTTTCACACGAGGATCTGGACACACTCATCCAAGACCTCGTGCTGCAGGACATCAGCGCCGAAGATGCCGAGTGCCTGATCGCCTTCGTGCCGATGGCCTTCGCGCAGGTTCTTCTCTCGCCGCAGGGCGTCAAGTTCCAGGACGCCTTCCTGATCAGGGACTTCGAGATGAAAGCGTCCGCCAAGGGGCTGCTCAAGAACGAGCCGCTCTACATCGCCGCCCACGAGCTTGCACAGGACATGGCACAGGGGGATGACGCCAGCAGGAGACGACTGGAGCAGATCGCGTCGACAAGTGCGGAGTACTCCGTGGCGATGCAGTTGGCCGGCGACCCTCGCAACCTGCGAGGCATCGTTCTGACGGAAGCGGTTCTCATGCGAGTTCCCCTGACTCATCTCCCGCCAGCGCCGCCAAAGGGTCTGCGGCGGCTCTGGAAAGCCATCACCAGCATCCCTTTCGGTGTTCGATGAAGCGCTCGCCCGCAGCGGTGGGGTTCGTCATCGCACACACATGCAGGTCCGCCATGTCGCGCACATCGACGATGCCCGTGTTGAGCCAGTCACCCCGGGCGTGGCGCCATGGGGTCACTGCACCAGCTTCACGTTCCGCACCTTGAAGCTCACCCCCTGCTGGTCGTCCCATACCGGGAAGATCCCGAACGGCACGGTGATGTTGTCGAGCGTGAAGCACGGTGCGTTCTTCACTGCGACCACGTCCGCCAGGTTCAGCGTGACCGCGTGGAAGGCGCCATCGGCCGGCGGCTTCATCGCATCGGGGATCACGTAGTCGACGTTGCGGCAGCCGTCGCCCGGGCTCTCCATCTTGATCGCCAGCCCCTTGGTGTTGGTGCCCCAGCTGCTCACCGCCAGCTCGAACTGCAGCGTGCCGCCCGCATAGCCGCCCAGGTTCAGCCCGCTGCCGGTGAAGTAGAACGTGCCGTTGCCGCCGTCGGCTGCGAACTGCAGGTCGGCCTCGCCGTTCGCCACCGTGGCCACCACGTGCGTCGGCGTCGAGGTGTACAGGCCCGTCGCCAGGCCCGTCAGCAGGCCATCCGCGCCCAGCAGCGTCGCGCTCGGGCCCGGCAGCGGCTCGATGGCGGGCGGCGGCGGCGGTGCCAGCTCGGCGCAGGCATGGGTGTCGGCATCGCCGCTCGCGTTCACCAGCCAGCGGATGTTCGCGAAGCTCGCGCTGAACGGCTTGTCGGTCTGCACCAGGAAGGCGGTGTCGATCGCCGAGAAGTCAGCGCCTGCCTCCGCGAAGCACGACAGCGGGATCTTCACCGTCGCCTTCGTGCCCAGCGGCAGCGCCTTGAGCACCGCGGTGCCGTCCAGTTCGCCGCGGCACGGGTAGCCGCAGTCGATGCGGATCTTCACGCTGCCTTGCGGCGCCTGGTCGACCACGATGTCGAACGCGAGCACCGCCTTCGCATCCGGGTGCACGTAGCTCTCCAGGTTCTGCGGGTTGCGCACGCTGGTGCTGGCCGGGTCCGACGCGATCGCCTTGAACTCGCCCAAGCCCGTCCAGGTGAGCTTCTTGCCGTCCTGCTGCACGTTGACCTGCGCGGTCTGCAGCGTCAGCGTGCCATCCTGCGTGACGACGGTCGCGTTGAGATCAGCGCCGATCGGGATCATCCAGTTCGGCGACGAGCCGATGAACAGCGGGAAGCTCGGGTTCTCGACGAGGTTGAACACGTCCAGCGGCTCGGTCGCCGCCGGGCCGGTGTTCGCGCTCTGGCCGCAGCCGAGCGCCGGCGTGGTCTCGTCGAGCGTGTTGCCCACCGGCGTGCCGGCGGCTGCATAGCCCAGGCCGTAGCCATACGCGAACAGCGGCGCATAGGTCGCGTCGCCGCGGTTCAGCACCGTCTGGCACGCCTCCTTCGGCCACGAGAACGACAGCCGCCCGTGGAAGTCGAAGTTCACCGCGCCATCAGCCTTGCGGAACAGCACGTCGGCCACGCCCTTGCCTTCGGTACCCGGCAGGAAGGCCGCGACGAACGCATCGCTGCGGTTCAGCTCCTTGTTCACCCACACCGGCCGGCCGCTCAGCAGCACCGTCACCACGGGCACGCCCTGGCCCTTCACCGCCTCCAGCACCGCGAGGTCGGCCGGGTAGCGCTTGGCGTGCTCCAGCGTGCCGGCCTTGCCGATGTCACCGGCGCCCTCGGCATACGGGGTCTCGCCGATGACGGCGATCACCGCCTGGTAGTCGGCCACGTTGACGTTCGCCGCGTCGACCGAGAAGGTGACGTTGCCATCGCCCGCCGCCTCGCGGATGCCGGCCAGCACGGTGTCGCCGTTCGGGAAATCGGCGTTCGTGTTCGACGTGCCCTGCCAGGTGAGCGACCAGCCGCCCGTCTGGTTCGACATGCTGTCGGCGCTGCGGCCCACCACCAGCAGCTTCTCGCCGCGCTTCAACGGCAGCACGCCGCCATCGTTCTTGAGCAGCACCAGCGACTTGCGCACCGCCTCGCGGGCCAGCTCGCGGTGCTGCAGCGCGGCCGGGTCGCCGGCGCCGGTGCGCAGCGAAGGCTTGGTCGACACCGTCGCACCGCCCTCGAGCTTCATCAGCCCGGAGCGCAGCTTCACGCGCAGGATGCGGGTCACCGCATCGTCGATGCGCGCCATCGGGATCTCGCCGGCGTTCACCGAGGCGATGGTGTTGTCGATGAAGGCCTTCCAGTCGTCCGGCACCATGATCAGGTCCATGCCGGCGTTGATCGATGGCGGGCACGACGCGTTGGTGCACGACTTCACCGCACCGCTCGCGTCGGTGTACTTCACCTGGCCGATGCCATTCCAGTCGGAGACGATCAGGCCGTCGAAGCCCATCTTCGTCTTCAGCACGTCGGTCAGCAGGTACTTGTTGCCGTGCATCTTGGCGTTCGCGAAATCGAGTGCGAGGCCGTCTTTCGTGCTGCCCTGGAAGGTCCAGCTGTTGAACGAGGCCATCACGGTCTGCGCACCCGCCGCGAGCGACGTGTAGTAGCCGGCACCGTGGATGTTGATCATCTCGGCGAGCGTCGCCTTGTTCTCGCCCTGGTCCTTGCCCATGTCGGTGCCGCCATCGCCCATGAAGTGCTTGGCGGTGGCCACCACGGTGGGCCGGCCCGAGGCCGCGAAACTGCCCTGCAGCCCGGTGGTGTAGCGCCCGCCGTAGCTGGCGACGATGGCCGGGTCTTCCGAGAAGCCTTCGTAGGTGCGGCCCCAGCGGTCGTCGCGCACCACCGCGAGCGTGGGTGCGAAGGTCCAGTCGATGCCGGTGGAGTGCACCTGCATCGCGACGGCTTCGCCGATGCGCTCGATCAGCGCGGGATCGTTCGCGGCGCCCAGGCCGATGTTCTGCGGGAACAGCGTGGCGCCATAGACGTTGCCGTGGCCGTGCACGGCGTCGGTGCCCCAGATCACCGGGATCTTGACGGCCAGGTCGGTGTCCATCGACGCCTGCCAGTAGGCATCGGCCAGCGCGAGCCAGTCGGCCACGGCGGCGTTCTTCTTGTTGCCGGGCCAGGCGCCGCCGCCGTTCAGCACCGAGCCGATGTAGTACTGCCGCACCTGGTCGGGCGTGATGCTGCGGATGTCGGGCTGCGTCATCTGGCCGACCTTCTGCGCCAGCGTCATGTTCGCGACGAGGCCCTTGATCTGCGCTTCCTGCGAGGCGTCCTGCGGGATCGCGCTGTGGATCGCGGGCCAGTCGTCCAGCGGCTTGTTCTCAGGGGGAGACGGCGGCGGTGCGGGCGGTGCGTCGTCGTCACCACCACCGCAACCGCCCAGGCCGAGCGTGAGCGCCGTCAGCCCCATCGTGAGCCACCGTTTCATCTTGTCGTCTCCTTGATATGTCTCTTGTAGGCAGCGAATGGAACCGCTTCCATTTCGGTGCTGCGCGGACTCTAGGAGATCTTGACGAAATATTTCACTAGGTTAAATACTCATTACGGCGGGCTTTCACCTGGCGAGGAAGTTCCGCACCAGCTGGCCGGTCGCCGCGGGGTTCTCTTCCATGATCCAGTGGCCCGAGCCGGGGACGATGCCTTCGGTCACGTCGTCGGCGCCGGCGCGCATCACGGTGGCCATCGTCAGCCCGAACGACTTCTCGCCGCCCAGCGCCAGCACGGGCATCTTCAAGCGGTTGCCGGCGAGGAAGGCGCGGTTGTCGACCGCGTCCTGGTCGAACGCTGCGAACTGCGCAAAGCCGGAATGCATCGCACCCGGGCGGGCATAAAGCGCCGCGTAGTGCTGGCGTGCCGCTTCGCTGAAGCGCGCGGGCGTGGCCGAGAACTCGTTCCAGAAGCGATCGAGGTAGATGCGCTCGCGGCCGGCAACGAGGCGTTCCATGTCCGGCCCGCCGAAGCGGAAGTGCCACAGCAGCGGGTTCTTCAGGATCTCTTCCCACGGCCCGACACCCGGCACCGGCGCATCGATCAGCACCAGGCGGCGCACCTGCCCGGGGTGCTGCGCGGCGAACTGGAAGGCGACCATGTTGCCGATGTCGTGCGCGACGACGTCGGCCTGCTGCACGCCGAAGGCCTGCAGCACGCCGCTCACGTCGCCGGCCTGGGTCTTCTTGTCGAATCCGCCGGCCGGCTTGGACGACAGGCCGAGCCCGCGCAGGTCCGGCACGATCACCGTGTGGTCGCGCGCCAGGTCGATCGCGAGCGGCACCCACATGTCGCCGGTCTCGCCGTAGCCGTGCAGCAGCACCACCGCAGGGCCCTTGCCGCCGGAGCGGACGTGGATGGTCGCGCCGTTGGTGGTGACCTGGCGGGTCGAGAACGTGGGCGTCGGGTACTGGAGGGATTGAGCCGAGGCAGCGGCCGGCACGGCCAGCATCGTCAGCGATGCCAGGGCCAGGGACATGAGGTTTCGCATGAGGATCTCCTTGAGGTGAAAGGTGAACAGCTGGCGCCAGTGTCTTGAAAGCAGCTTGAACCGACTAGCCGGAAACGGACGCAATCAGCTTCAACCATCGGTTTAAGATCGGGCATGACCTACCTGCAGCACCTGGTGTCGTTCGTGCACACGGCAGAGCACGGCAGCTTCTCGGCCGCGGCGCGGGTACTGGGCCTGACGCCGGCGGGCGTCAGCAAGAACGTGGCGAAGCTCGAGGCCGAGCTCGGCGCGCGGCTCTTCCAGCGCAGCACACGGCGGCTGGCGTTGACCGAAAGCGGCGAGCGCTTCCTGCAGCAGGTGAGCGACCCGCTGGCTTCGTTGCAGACGGCGATGGCGGGCGTGCAGCGCGGTGACGAGACGCCGGCCGGCACGCTGAAGGTCAGCATGGGGCAGGCCTTCGGGCGGCATTTCCTGGTGCCGCTGCTGGGGGATTTCCTGGCGCGCTGCCCGGCGGTGCTGCCGGATTGGCATTTCGACAACCGGCAGGTCGATCTGATCGGCGAAGGCTTCGATGCGGCGATCGGTGGGGGCTTCGAGCTGACGCCGGGGGTGGTGGCTCGCGAGCTGGCGCCGGTGCACATCGTGGCGGTGGCGTCGCCGGGCTACCTGAGCGGGCGGCAACTGCCGCGCACGCCTGAGGACCTGGCGGCGTTCGRCGGGATCATGCGGCGCTCGTCACCGACAGGGCGCGTGCGGCCGTGGACGCTGCGGTCGAAACGCCATGACGAGCAGGCGGTGCCTTGCAAGGCGCGGTTGATCTTCAGCGACCCCGAGGCGATCGCGGAGGCGGCGAAGCTGGGGCTCGGCGTCGCGCTGCTGCCGATGCCGTTCGCCTTCGCGCCCATCGCGAGCGGGGAACTGGTGCGGCTGCTGCCGGGCTGGTACAGCGACGCTGGGCCGCTCTCGCTGTACTACCCGAGCCGCAGCCTGCTGCCGGCGAAGACGCGGGTGTTCGTCGACTTCGTGACGGAGCGGTTTCGGGCGGCGGAGTTCGCGAAGCTGGTGGACGGGCGCTGAGCGCCCGCCGTCGTCAACCCGTCAACCGTGCGGGTCTTCGCCCTTCGAGCGTGACTTGCCGATCTCCTCGGCCTTCTGCATTTCCTGCTGCTCGCGCGGCGACTTCGGGTGGGCGTTGCGCGCCGCCTCATCGACCTTGCCGGACTTGACGAACGCACGCGTCTTCTCGTCGTAGTGGCGCCCGGCTTCGTAGTCGCCCTCGCCCTGAACTTGGCTCAGGTCGGCTTGGGGTTGTGACTTGCTCGGTTGGGTGGGCTTCTGCTGCTTGCTCATCGCGATCTCCTGGCATGGTGTGTCACAACCATAGGAATCGCTGCCGTTGATCAGCGCGGGGTTGGGGCTCGATGCAATGTCGGCGGAACGCGCTTCGCGTCGTAGGAACCCACCGACTTGCCCCATTGCCAGCACCAATCGCTGACCGATTCAGTTCACGTCTTGCTGGCGGCTTTAACCACTGTCGCGAATCTATCRGCCAGCACTTTGGCCGTCGGACGTTTTGCTGGATCCTCCA
Source organism: Rhizobacter sp. P3_C12 (assembly GCF_056402735.1). Lineage (NCBI taxonomy): Bacteria > Pseudomonadati > Pseudomonadota > Betaproteobacteria > Burkholderiales > Sphaerotilaceae > Rhizobacter > Rhizobacter sp. P3_C12. Next base: position 1,194 of record NZ_JBFUGW010000097.1, on the reverse strand, counting down.
CGAAGCCGTCACGAATCATATTGATGATTGTCCGCTCCTCGCGGCTGTCGAGCCATGAGGGTTGATTCCGCAACTTGAGTGGAGTAAGGAAGGAAGCCCTGTCCTTTGCTTTTTCGTCACAGCAGATATCCCATATCGAAGCTACCAAACCATGCACATCGCTGGCGGTCCCAATCGCCGGCAGACCAGCCTTCTTAAGCGCCCTATCCTCTATTCTCTTTCCTTGTACAGCTTCCAAACGCTTATACTTACCAAGCCTCTTCAACCCGCCTTCCATCTCCTTGAGCCGATTGATGCGATCAGTTTTAACCCTGTTTTCTGGATGACTCCACACTATGTAGTATTCCGGTGACATGTACTTCAAGCAGTCGCTGCGACCAGTATTTATGACAACACCGCTTCGAGCAGACATTCCGAAATCCGCCAACTTGACAACAGGCTCACCTTCACCATCCTCATCGACATAGAAGTTGTCCGGCTTCAGATCCATATGCTTGTACTTCAGCTCATGAAGCTGCTGGACAGCCAAGCACATCTGATGAGCAATCTTATAGAGCTTTCTCTGACCATCCCGCCTTAAGACAATTCCGCCCTCCATATCCTGACGAAGCTTGTCGACGTACTCCGTTACTGTCCCCTTCTTTGCATAGTCAGAGATCAGAAAGTGTACTCCGGCAGCAGTGACGATTGAGCCTCGGCAGCCAAGTAAATTAAGTGCACACCCAGTTCCAACCTTCTCGCTAATGACCAACTCTGGGGAATCCGCTGCATCAAGGGGCTTCAGCACGATCGTATCGCCGTCCTCTGCGACGGCCTTTCTGATCAATCTCCCTTCTTTCCCGGCCACCTTGCCAATTGCCTGCTCGTCAAACTCGTATCGTTTCCCTCCAAATATGACATGTGAAGCCGTGACATCATTGACATAGTCAGGGAATTTTCCTGCTTGCGCGGCTGCTCCTTGAAGAGGAATCAATAGCTTCGTCGAGCCTCCGATTTCTATCTGCTTCGCATCCTCCCAAGAAACCTCTTCATTGACGATACTCCCGAGCGTCTCGCGCATCTTATCCGTGACGCCTTCATCCGGCTCATTCATCACTACAAATAGGCCTCCGTCCGTTCCGGCCCGCTGCACGATCTTCCATTCCGGCTTCCCCGAAATAAATCCACAAGGGGTATAAGTTTCGGTCGGCGATC